>CAYLOB010000088.1:2302-3543 GCA_964385205.1 uncultured Candidatus Saccharibacteria bacterium
AGATTTTGGAGAAGATTGATGAGACAGGCGCTAGGCTTTAGGCATCTAGAAAAATTCAAATTTGGAAAAATAAAAAGGACTCGCATTATACGAATCCTTAATTTTTTAGCATCCTAATTTACAAGCTAAGATATTCATGATATTCAATTTCTAATTTACGTTTAGAATTGAATCTGATTTCTATTGCATTTTCAGGTCCTTTTGAAGGACAGGAGAAGTTTGAGGGAAAATTACCTTTTACTCCATTCATACCAATCAATATTCCTTTTGCAACATGTTCGTCATGAATAGTAGTGCTAATACCAGCTGAAAATGTACGTTCTATAGAAAAAATTTCTACTTTGTAAGAATTAATTCCTTTTGGTCGCCATTTTCTTTCTTCCAAAACTTTTCCTTGTATTTCAAGAATTTTCTTTGTTCGGAAAGATTGAAAAATTTCATCTATTCCCGGTTGAGATATTCCTTTGCGTCTCACTGCTTTTACTATAACTGATCCTGCTGGCATGTTTTTATATTTTAGTTTGTTCTGATTTTATAATAGCATACTTATATATGTATGTCAATAATCAAACATCAAACCTTACCGCCACCTAAGACCTAAAGCCTAATTACCTGTCTTTTGCAATTCCAAACACAAAAACATTGGGAATTCCTTTCTTGCTTTGTCTTCTGCATTTTTACGAGGACCAGCACCACTTGCTTTGTGAGAGATCCATTCTTCGAGTCGAGTGATCACAAAACCTTCTTTTGCAAAGGCTTTCATATACCATTGGAGTGGTCGGTGGAACGATACGGTAAACTCTTTTTTACTATTACGTGATTCTCCTGGTGTCATATCGATATTGATCTTGCGTTCATTCATGTACCCATCCATCACACGAGATTGTATGTCTCGCGCTTCATCATATGTCCAATCAGACGCTTGCGGAATACGAAATGCTGGATGATTGAGTACAATGTACATTTTACCACCTGGTTTCAGGATGCGTTTTGCTTCAGTCATTGTTTCGGCAACTTTTTCAATATTTTGAATGGCAAGAATAATTGTAGCAATATCTGCACTTGCGTCCTTGATCATAGTCATCTTATGACTTGGGGCGACACTGTATGAAATTGTTTTATCGGATCGTGCCTTGGCAGTCATAATCAGATCTGATGCAATATCAGTACCGAACACCTCTGCACCAGATGCATGAAATATACGAGAAAAATATCCCTGTCCACAAGCAATATCAACAACA
>CAYLOB010000089.1:0-243 GCA_964385205.1 uncultured Candidatus Saccharibacteria bacterium
CACGTTTCGTGCCTTACACTGTAACAGCCGTTGACGAAAATTCCAGGCGTGTCGAACTTTTCAATTGATCCGCTTTCAAAAAGAACATCACCGGACGATGTGATATAGGATGTTTGCGCAAACGAAATAGCGGCGCAAAAGACGATCATTATTGTGAGTGCGTTTTTCATATCAGTGTGGTTATTCCCGGCCCCCGGTGATTATCATTAATTTGTATTGTGTACTAGCGGTAAGCGTTCCATT
>CAYLOB010000089.1:253-959 GCA_964385205.1 uncultured Candidatus Saccharibacteria bacterium
TCCGTAGCGGTCAACGTGTTTCTAGCGGTGAAAACACTAACGGTTGGGCCTACTGGATAGGCGTTTGGGAACGTCAAAATTGCTATGCGCTGATTAGCAACAGGCACCGTGCCTGTGGTAAATTCAAACGTATAAAAGTTGTTGCCACCTGAAAGCGCATTTATTGATGGGCCTGTCCCGGCGCCGGTCCCAAATGTGCAAAGACCGTTGTTCCACAAATTCCCGGTATTTAGGAAATGCCTTGCCCGAACCTCCCCGGCCACATCAAGCTCCTCAATAGGAACATCCTTGTTTATTCCAACAAGTGTTACCGCATCGTTTGTAAGGGTAATACCGGTGTTCGCAATCCCTCCAGGAGTTGCAGAATTTGGGGAAAGTTTCAGCTTATCGGTATCGCTGTTATCAATGCCTATTGATGACGTAACAGCACCCGCTACGGTATATTGCGTTATCGGATCACCACCTGCCGCGCCACCGCTTGCTATCTGGAAAATGGTGTTTGAGGTGCCGGCCGCGACGTTGGCGTTTGCCATTACGCCGATCATATTCCCGGCAATATTGCCGGACATCCTCAAAAATTCCGTAGCCCCTGAAATTGCCCCCGAATTGAGGTTCAAAAAGGCGTTGTTGGCACCCGCGCCTGCGAGTGTTCCGGTAATTGTAACCCTGTCGTTTGCAGCGTCAACCGTATAGGCGGCATCGTTTG
>CAYLOB010000089.1:969-3535 GCA_964385205.1 uncultured Candidatus Saccharibacteria bacterium
TCTCCTGCATTTGATTGCAAAAACTGCTGAGTTTGGCATCGCTCCAATAAGCTATCCTGTTTGCAACGCCTGTGCCATCGACATATCCCGCCATCGTTTGCAGGGCTGCCATATTTATTTCTTCGTATGCCGTGCCGGCGCCGTTGTTATTGCCCAACACTACTGTATTTGCCGCCGCGTTTTGGATTTTCGCGTATGTAACGGCGCTATTGGTCAGGCCGTTTGTATTGACCGTCGCCCACCCGATTGCCGTGTTTGCCCCGTTGTTGACAAGCACCTGATCGGCTACGGTTGTGGCAATGTCGGCCACGTTAGCAGTTGCGTTTCCCGTAACCCCGATTACTGATTTTGCCGCCCCTTGCCTTATTTGGGCGTTTCCTATACTGTTGTTGAAAACGGTTGCGGTGATCGAAGGCGTAGCGTCGTTGTAAGTGAAATCAATTATTGCGCCGTCAACAAGTATGGTTCCTATCGCATCCTGCGCTTGTTCGTCTGTATATCCTCCTGTACTTGCGATAGTGGCAATGCCGTCCAAAGCGTCGCCGGTTGTCGTAATCGTAATTCCAGCGCCTTCCCGTAATGCAAGCGAGCCGCCGCCGTCCGTTAATACGACATAGTGGTTAGTTGCGTCGGAACTGTGGACAAATAATTGAAGCTCGTTAACCGTGCTTAGGTCGCCGGTATTGGTTATCGTAGGGTTTCCAGCAACGCCGTCGCCGTTCGTTACGGATATGCCCGTCCCGGCGGTTATTGTTCGCGTTGTCCATGTACTTGCGCCTGTTCGAACACTTATTCCAGTTGTTGTCAGCCCCTCCAAAGCGGCCAAATCGTCTGCCAGGGCAAACGTCCAGGTTCCGGTAGATGTTACCGGGTTCGTTCCTGTGATCGTTACACCTGCCGCCGGAGCAACGTATCCAATCTGCGTTACGGTTCCATTCCCAACATACGGCGAAAGGTCAACGCTCGAAAACGGAACCGCGTCGTTTAATAGGCTTGCCCGTAGGATGTTCGATACAATTTCGAATGTATCAAGCCGCTGTATTTCGTTGGTGATGCTTGGATCGGTAGCCGTAATAGTCGCCACGCCGTCAAGCGTTGTGCCTGTTGTTGCAATTCCAATACCCGCCCCCTCTGCAATTTTAAGGCTACCATTTGGGCCTGACAAAGTAGTCGTGTGACTTGTTGCGTCGGATGTATTTGCAAGCGTTTGAGAGCCGCCACCACCGCCTAGTCCGGTCGTATCGGCTGTAATGATGTACTTTTTTAACAGGCTGTCAAACTCGACACCTATAATACCACGACCAACGATCATTGCCGTATCGCCTAAGTAAATAGGGGCGTAATTCGTACTATCTGACAGCCAAAAAAGCGGCTCATTAATCGTATTACACTGGCAATCAACTGCCATTTTCAGGCTGTCAAGCGTGCCGTATGCCGTTCCGTAAAGCGAGATAGAAACAGTTTCAGCCGCCGGTATAAGCTCCTGAAAAGTAGCGTTAGTTGACTGAAACTTA
This sequence comes from uncultured Candidatus Saccharibacteria bacterium, assembly GCA_964385205.1. GTDB lineage: Bacteria > Patescibacteriota > Minisyncoccia > Phycocordibacterales > CAIRYW01 > JAUPVJ01. The sequence goes on from CAYLOB010000089.1 coordinate 2,484, forward strand.
ATGATGTAGGGTTGGTCGATCCATTTGTATCCAACGCCGTTTTTTCGGATCAATAGGCCGCAAAACAATCGGCTTTGCAGCGTTGATGTACAAATGTCACAATTGCTATCAGCAGCCGTAACGTAGTCGCAAATACATTCAAACGTGAATGTTTGAGCCTTTGTCGTCGTGGACAAAAGCGCAAACAGAAACGATATAATGACAAGTATTTTTTTCAAGGTATTCTGTTTTGACAAAGAGCGCCGCCTTTTTCTGTCACATGGCTATCTGATGCGTTGTAATATCCTTTGTATGCTACCCCCGCCGCCGCTGCTGATTCGTCGCTGTCGTATTCGTCAAGGCTTGCAAGCATGGCCAAAAGTTCCGCTTGTGTGCCAATACCAGGCAGCCCGCGCAAACCTTGTTCTACATAGACTGTAACTGTGCTATCCATGACAGCGCAAAACTCGCTGTCACGTTCAACAACAACATCTATGTAGTTCCTTGCTGTCATGCTTTAACCACTATTTTGCCCACAAAAGCAGGGAAAGGAAGCCCGGTAGAAACAGGCGACCAGTCTATTTGATGCGTGTACGTGCCTGCTTCGTCCGTAACGGGTGATTCAATTACCGCATACAAAACATTATCGGCTTCCTTTTCAAGCCCGGCACCTATTGTAAGCGTGTCAACCAACACCCCTAACGAATCCCACACGTACATTACAAAGTCGTCCGCTGTAATGTCTATCGCCGCCCCTGTGCTTCTGTTCAAAAACAAAAGTTTAATCCGGTACGCATATTCACCAACCTTCAAACACGTTACGTTCAAAGTGGCAGGGCAAAAACTTAGCGTGTCGTTATTCGTGCAAGCGATAGACATTGCAGGCTTAGTTTACTTGTTCAGCATTCAAATTAAATTCGTACACCGTCAAAACGTCTGTGCCGGTGTGGGCTGATTTGAACATAAATTTTAGCACGTCACCAGGGTTCAACGTCACAAGGCACGAACCGGCGGCATTAACCCTTTCAGCCGTAACCGTCGTTACCGTCTGCCGAAACCGTGACCTTAAAACA
>CAYLOB010000090.1:0-3509 GCA_964385205.1 uncultured Candidatus Saccharibacteria bacterium
GTTTTAAAGTAGTCTTCAGTTAAGTTTTCTCCACTAATTTTTTTTCCAAACTTAACACCATCGTATCGTGCCATGTTTGAAGAAACCTCAGCAGGTACAATGATGTAATATACAGGAATAGAATAATCAATATTTGGTAATTCTATATCAACGATTTCAAATCCAGCTTTTTTAAATTTTTCAACTGAAACATTAAAATTCTCTAAAACACTTTTTTCTATTCCACCTTTTAATAAAAGTGCTTTACAAACACCTATTTTTTTTACAGATTTTTTTTCTTCCGAAATAGAAACGGTAGTTGCGTCAAATTCATCAACCTCTCGAATGCAATTAAATATCATTTCTGCGTCTTCCGCTGTTTTAGCAAAAGGGCCCATATGGTCAAGTGAACTTGCCATCGCCATAACCCCATGACGAGAAACCGCTCCGTAGGTTGGTTTAAAACCAACAACTCCACAGAAACTCGCAGGCTGTCTTATAGATCCTCCTGTATCTGAGCCAACAGCAAAGAGACACAGATCTGCTCCAACGGCAGCAGCACACCCACCACTAGAACCTCCAGCCACTCGTTCTAAATCGAAAGGATTCTTGACCACTCCGTAGGCAGAGTTTTCTGTAGAGGCTCCCATGGCAAATTCATCCATATTTGCTCTTCCAATTAGTACAGCTCCTGCATCAAGTAGTCTTACCCCAACTGTTGAGGTGTATGTTGCAACATATCCTTCAAGAACCTTTGAAGCAGATCCTGCTCGATGTCCTTTGAAAAGAAAATTATCTTTAGCTACAAAAGGAATACCGAGCAAAGGATTCTTTTCACCCGCTTTTATTCTCAGATCAGCATTTTTTGCCATTTCAAGAGCATCGTCAAAGACTTCTAAAATAGCGTTGAGATCTTTATTTTTTTTCTCAATTTGTGATAAATAAAACTGTGTAAGTTCAACAGACGTGATTTCTCCGCTGTCCAATAATTGTCGAGCCTTTTTAATTGTAAGGTTTGAAAAATCGGTCATATAATTTTTTTAACTTTTACGAAGCCTTGTTCACTTTCTGGAGCACTCTTAAGCAAAGACTCCGTAAATTCTTCTGGCTTATTTGTTACTTTGTCAACTCTTAAAATGTTTTGGGATGGAAGTGAAACAGTAATATCCTCATTTGTAAGAGCATTGTTTATTTGTCCTATGTATTCAAGGATTGAGCCTAGTTCTTCGGATAATTTTTGGGCCTCCTCTTCTGTTACTTCCAATCTCGAGAGATTTGCTAATTTTTGGACATCTGCCTTTGTAATTGCCATATTGCCTATAATACCGTAAACAAATGAAAAAAGCCAAAACTTGACTTATAATATCGAATATATTATAAAAACAGCATGTTCCTTACTCCCTACCTTCTTTCGGATGTGCTGTTGTATACATCGGCAATAATTGTCACACTAATTGGTGGCTATATGCTTTGGAAATTGTCGCTTCATCGACATACTTTCAACCTCGAACGTTTCAAAAAAAAGTGGCCGAACGGCCGCATTATTTGGAAACCTTTTTGGAAAGCTCTCCCTGTTGGGACCTCTCTAAAAATTGAATGCATTTCAATTGGAGACTACAGATTCACTGTAATAATTGGAGAGGAATCCACTGAAGTTAATGTGTGTGATTGGCCAAGCGGTCTTCGGGCCGGTCAGTATAGAAAAACTTTTTCAGGAATTATGATGAGCGACGCTTAACAAGCTTCGCTTTTTTTATTTAATCAAATCTAAAAACTCATTCTCAGAAAGTGTTTTAATATTTAGTTTTTCTGCCTCAGACAGCTTTGAACCAGGATTTTCACCGACCACAACATACGACGTTGATTTGGAAACAGTACTTGAAACAAGCCCGCCAAGATTTTTTATTGTTTGCTTTGCTTCATCACGACTCATAGATTCTAATGTGCCTGTTAGCACAAATGTTTTTTGATTTAATGTATGCTTCGTATTTTTTGTTTCATTATAAGTAATCGATACTTCCTTCAACAATTCATCTATAAGTTTTTTATATTCAGACTCGTTTCGCCAAGACAAAATTGATTCTGACACACTTGGACCGACACCCTCAATTATCTCTAAGTCTTCCTTAGAAGCAGACAAAAAACTTTCCAGGGTCTTAAAGCGATTGGCTAAATCGTATGCAGTCTCCTCACCTACACCAGGAATCGAAAGTGCCACAATGAATTTAGCAAAACTCACATGTCTTCTTTCATCAATAGACTTGATTAAATTATCTACAGATTTTTCACCAAATCGAGGAAGTGAAAGAAGGTCACCCTTTTTGAGTTTAAATATATCGGCACGTCCTGAAATAAGATTATTATCAAGCAAAACATCAATAATTTTTGGTCCAAGTCCCTCAATATCAAAGGCGTGTTTAGAGGTGAAATAATAAAGCACTCTTCTGTCTCTTGCAGAACACCTCTTGTTCTCACAAAAAAGAGCTGCGCTTGTGTCACCACTTTTCCCTTTATTTCCGATTTGTCTTTTCTGTAATTTAGTATGACAAACAGGACAATTATCAATCATTTTAAATTTTTTTTCTTTTCCTGACCGGAGCTCCGTAATGACTTTTACAATATCTGGAATTACATCCCCCGCTTTTTGAAGCACTACCGTATCACCTATTCTTAAATCCAGTCTATGTATTTCATCTTCATTATGAAGAGTAGCCCTAGAAACCGTAGAACCGGCAACTGACACAGGTTCGAGCTCTGCTACAGGAGTGATAGCACCGGTTCTTCCAACCTGAAACACAATATTATTTACCGTTGTAGTAACTTCCTCTGCTGGAAACTTAAAAGCAATAGCAAATCGAGGTGTCTTGCCGGTATATCCTAATGAGTCTTGATATTTTTTTTCGTTTACTTTTACTACCACTCCATCAAACCAGTAATCTAAAGTTTTTGATTTATCCTTCCATGTTTTCCAAAAAGAAATCACCTCACTAATGTTTTTTGCAAGTAATCTATTTTTATTAACCTTAAAACCGAGTTCTTCTAAAAACTGAAGTTCTTTTTCTTGGGTTGGAGGAAAATCTCCGACTTCTGCAATATCATAAATAAATGAATCAAGTTTTCTTTGTGCAACAACCCTTGGATCAAGTTGTCTAATTGAACCTGCAGCTAAATTTCGAGGATTTGCGTATTCTTCTAGACCTTGCTCCCTTTGAACTTTATTGATTTCTTGTAATCTTTTTTTTGACATCCATACTTCACCTTCGACAATAATATCGATAGGTTGACTTAATTTAAGAGGAATCGATTCTATTGTTTTGATATTTAATGTAACATCCTCTCCAACTTTACCATTACCTCTTGTTGCCGCCCTAAAAAGAAGTCCCTTTTTATATTCAACGACAACCTTTAGTCCATCAATTTTATGTTCACACACATAAGCAATATCACTATTTAGATCCTGCTTCAAAAATCTATTTACCCTCTCGTTAAAAGAAAAAATTTCATCTGGAGTAAATGCATCCCCAAGTGAC
>CAYLOB010000091.1:0-3502 GCA_964385205.1 uncultured Candidatus Saccharibacteria bacterium
GAAGGTAATTTTACAAGAGTAAAACCATTATCTTGAGCGATTACTTCAGCAAAGTTTCCAGCAGACCGAACAAGCACTGATCCGCCTAGAGGCTTTATTTCAACATTATAAATAAAAGTACCTACAGGAATATTTGAAAGCCGTAGTCTGTTTCCGCTCTTTATAGGTGCATTTTCAGAAACAATGAAAGTATCATTTGGTCGAACATTTTTTGGGACAAGTACGTACCGTCTTTCACCATCTTTAAAACATGCAAGAGCAACAAAACCAGATCGGTTTGGATCATACTCAATAGTCTCAATCTTTGCTTCTATATCTTTTTTGTTGTATTTAAAATCAACAGCTCGAAAAAGTCTCTTGTTTCCACCTCCCTTATGTCGAATAGTAACTCGTCCATAATTGTTTCTTCCCACAGCTCGTGCAAATCCACTAGTTAAAGCTTTGTGAGGTGTTGATGTAGTCAAAACACCACGGTATGTTACCGTCTCTGTATGTCGTCTTGATTTTGTTGTCGGTTTATATGATTTCATTGTTTTATGCTATTTCGATCTTATCACCTTTATTTAAATACACATAAGCCTTAATGACAGCTTTTGTTGTACCCTTTTTTCCTCTTGAGATAATATTTTTCTTAGGCAATTTTACAATATTAACTTTTTTTGGAGTTACTTTGTAAAGATCTTTGATTGCCTTTGCTACAGAAGTTTTATTTGCTGAATTTGAAATCTCAAAAACATAAGCATTGTTTGACTCATTCAAAAGTGCAGCTTTTTCTGTGATTCGAGGTTTAAGTAAAATTTTTCCTGGGTGAATATTCATATTATTTTTTTACCACTAGTCGGTCTTCTAAGATTTTTACGGCTTCTGTAGCATTTTCGATAATCAAATATTTTGAAGAAAGAATGTCCAGAGGAGAAATATTTCTTACTTCTCGAACGTCAACACTCTTTATATTACCAAAACTCTTTTCAGTATTTCTGTTTTTAGAAGAAAGTGCAAACAAAGCTGAATTTTTCTTTTTTGTTAGAAGAGTTGAAAAACCAGCGTTTGAAAGGTTTTGTAATACATCTTTTGCATCTTTTGTCTTTGGAGCGTCAAACTTAAGACCATCAATGAAAATAATTTCACCATCCTTAAGTTTTGCAGAAAGAATTGTTGCAAGTGCTTTTGCTTTTACTTTCTTGTTTACCTTTCTGTCATAATTCTTGTCGTTTCTAGGACCATGAGCTACACCTCCACCTACCCAAATAGGACTTCGTCTAGATCCGTGTCGAGCACGACCTGTTCCTTTTTGTTGCCAAGGCTTCTTTCCTGTTCCTGAAACTTCTCCTCTAGTTTTTGTATGAGCTACTGGAGTTCGGGCTGATGAAAGAAGTGATGTTACAACCTCGTGAACAAGGTCAGCATTCCAAGGCAGACCAAAAACACTTTCTGGTAGATTTATCTTCCCCGCTTCTTTTCCTTGTTGGTTGTATACTTTTCCTTCCATTGTTGTTAATTTATTTGTATATTACTTATTTTTGAAACTTTGTCTATTATCCTTTGATTTCCACAAGTGTTCCTTTTCTTCCTGGAACAGCTCCGTAAATGTAAACTTCGTTTGTCTCTTTGTTAATTTGAATTACTTTCAAATTCTTAACAGTCACTCTATCTCCACCCATTCTTCCGGCCATTCTCATTCCTTTTGCAACACGACCTCCGTCTCGCCCTCCTCCACCGATTGATCCTGGCTCTCTTTCAGAGTGTCTTTGTCCATGACTTCGAGGACCTCCTTTAAATCCATGTCTTTTTACAACACCTTGAAATCCTTTTCCTTTAGTGATAGCTGAAACTTCAACCATATCTCCTTCTGAAAAAGTATCTACACTAACGACATCTCCAACGTTTGGAAGAGTACCTTCGTCAGTTAATCTGTGCTCTTTCAACACTTCAAAGTTTCCTAAACCTTTCATGTGACCGAGAACAGGCTTCTTGATTCTTTTTACTTTTCTATTTCCAAATCCTACTTGAACAGCAGAATATCCGTCAGTTGCTTTAGTTTTAACTTGAACAACTTTTCCTTCTGGTACTGATACAATTGTGACAGGGTATACCTTTCCTTCTGTATCAAACACTTGTGTCATATTTTGTTTTTTTCCAAGAATGTATTTCATACTGTTTACATCATTTTTACATCAATATTAACTCCTGAAGGAAGACTTAGATTAGAAAGCGCTTCGATCACTTTTGCATTTGGATTTACAATATCAATAAGTCGCTTGTGCGTTCTCATTTCAAATTGTTCTCGTGCATTTTTGTATACGAAAGAAGCTCTGTTTACTGTATATTTTCGAATTTCAGTTGGAAGAGGAATTGGTCCCAAGATTTCTGCATCATAACGAAGTGCAGTATCAATAATCTGCTTGATTGATGCATCAAGAATTTTATGATCATAAGCTCGTACTCTGATTCGAAGTTTCGAAACTGCTTGAGCATCTGACTTTTTACTTGTTTTTTTGGCTGTTTCTTTGGTAGACATTCTTTTAATTTTCGAAATCCCAGTCTCCTCAGGTTAAACTCTTCTAAAGAGACTTTGAAATCGATATATTTATTTTGTTATTTTTGTTACTACTCCCGCTCCCACTGTCTTACCTCCTTCTCGAATAGCAAATCTTTGCTGTTCTTCAAGAGCAACAGGGGCTACAAGTTTTACTTTGAATGTAACTGTATCTCCTGGCATAACCATTTCAACACCTTCATTTAGAGCAACTTCTCCTGTAACGTCAGTTGTTCGAATGTAAAATTGTGGCTTATATCCAGTAAAGAATGGAGTGTGTCGTCCACCTTCTTCCTTCTTTAGAACGTAAACTTCTGACTCAAATTCTGAGTGAGGCTTAACACTTCCTGGTTTACATAGAACTTGACCTCGTGTAATGTCCTCTTTCTTTGTACCTCGAAGTAGGATTCCAGCGTTATCTCCCGCCATTCCTTCGTTAAGTTGTTTGTTAAACATTTCGATACCAGTGATAGTAGATTTAGCAGTATCTTTAAGTCCAACAATTTCAATTTCTTCTCCAATTTTAAAAAAACCTCGAACAATCTTTCCTGTAACTACAGTTACTCGTCCTTCAATTGAGAAGATATCTTCAACTGGCATAAGGAAAGGTTTAGAGATTTCGCGCTCTGGAACTGGAATATATGTGTCGAGTGCTTCTGCAAGAGCAAGAATTTGTTTAGACCATTCATCCTCCACACCTGTTGCTTCAAGAGCTTTAAGGGCAGATCCTTTGATTACTGGAGCATTGTCTCCATCGTAACCTCGCTTTGTAAGTTCTTCTCGAACTTCTGCTTCAACAAGATCAATAAGGTCTTTATCAGGCACCATATCGCACTTGTTAAGGAATACGATGATTCGAGGTACTCCTACCTGTCGAGCTAGAAGAATGTGCTCTTTTGTTTGAGGCATACATCCGTCAGTAGCAGCAACCACAAGAATAGCACCGTCCATTTGAGCGGCACCTGT
>CAYLOB010000092.1:0-3485 GCA_964385205.1 uncultured Candidatus Saccharibacteria bacterium
TTTTTTATTTTTATTAAATAAACGTGATTTTAATTATAATTCAATTAGAAAAAAAAAGAAGAGTTGCATGATTACGTATACCAACGCCTCAAAATTTTGTATTTAAATGTAGGATTCAGTTTTACTTCCTTTCAGTCATAAAATCAGCTCAAAAGGTTTTCGAATCCCACATCCTCTCGCAACGACAAACCGTCAAAGTTGCATGAACTTTGGCGGGTCGATTGCAACGTTAGATATTCGAAGCTTACAGCTTCAGTACACCTTTTGGTGATTTTATTTCCTTTCAGTCATAAAATCAGCTCAAAAGGTTTTCGAATCCCACACGCAGACATTTTTATGTCTACTATCCTCCACAAAGCTTTCGCTTCGCTAAAGACTTTGCGGAGGATGTGGGATTCGAACCCACGGATACCTTTCGGTATCGGCGGTTTAGTAAACCGCTGATTTCAACCACTCACCCAATCCTCCAATATATTTTAAATTGTCGCTCTTCGAGAAAGATTGGGCTCACGGTCGGAAACCGCTGTTTCCGGCTCAAAAGAAAGAAGTTTCTTTCTCGCCCATCTCACCCAATCCTCCAATGATTTAGCAAGAAAACCCATCATAGCAAAAGATTGCTATTAGATAAAGAGCACCTTTAATTCTAAAATTAAACCTACCTCACCTCAAATCCAAACATCATTCCAGCTTCAAGGTGTTCAGAGATGTGGCAATGGACCATCCAGATACCAATATTTGAAGGGTCTAAAATAATATCAACTGTCTCTCCTGTTTTAACAAGCACTGTATCTTTCCAAACTAAATTAGTCTGTGCCATACCATTACGAGCTACCACCAAAAATCTTTGTCCATGAAAATGTATAGGATGTTGCATTGGATGCATAGAGTTAGGATCATTAAATATGCGAATTTTTATTGGTTTGTTTTTTTCTAACTTCCAATCAATATCCATATCTTTTTTGTTTGTATCTCTATCTACAATATGCCATTTTACGGAACCCATGTTAGACATCATTCCTCCCATATCTTCCCATTCAATTCCATCGCCGTGCGAAGTTCCACCCATAGTATGCCCACCTCCTTGCATAGTCATCATGCCACCCATATCAACAGTAAGTAACAGATTTTTGTCAGGTACTTTTGTAAAGTAACTTCGGAATGGATCAATACTTTTTATAGTATCTGAATTTTTTTGAAGTATATTGAATTCATTTTCATATGACAAAGATGTTTTCTCCGCACCAACTATTATATTTCCGAGTACATAAGTTTTATTTGGTGTTTTGTTTTGTATCTCATACGAACCGGCATTTGGTAAAAGGACATCTATAACAGCTCTTTCTGAAGGACCGAGAAGCACACTGTCTACAAAACGATATTCCTCATATGCCCCACTATCTCCTCCGACAAGTTTCATTTTAAGTCCCTTGAGAGCAAAATTAAATGGTCGAACATTTGCAGAGTTTATAACATAAAGTCTAACAATCTCTCCTTGTTTTGCATGAAGAGTATATGACTCTTCTCCATTAACAAACATTACGTTCCCGTAATGCCCCATAAGAGAATGATCTACAACATTTTTGTTTAATGTAATTTTTCCATTTTCAATAGGTAGGTCAGAGAGAAATACTGGCACTTCTTGATTAACCTTTGGCCAATAGTTTGCATTTGTAGGATTGACCACAAACGCACCATAAAGACCACGCCCTTGTCCGTAGACTTCTTTTACATGTGGATGATACCAATACACCCCAGCGTCTGGAAACTTCAGTTTGTAACTAAACGATTCTCCTGGTTGCATTTCTTTTTGCACGGCTTGTGAGCCATCAAAAGCATTTTCCATACGAACTCCATGTGAGTGAAGAAGTTGTGGCATGTCAGTACTATTTTTAAAATTGATAGTCACTTCACTCCCCTCTACAACTCGAATCGTAGGTCCAGGGATCGAGCCATTATAAGCAAGAAGAGTTTGAGTTTTTCCACCAATTTCTTTAATTACATAAGATGCTTCGAGGTTATAAGTGTCTCCATTTTTAAGTTCAACAGTTTGGTTTTGTACAACTTTTTTATCAGATTTTTTAACTCCAAGTGAAAGACCGTAAATTCCAACAACCAGAATGATTCCAAAGATAAAATATTTTTCGTACTTCATAATTTATTTTCTAAAATTATTTTAAATTGCTCAAGATCATCAGTTACCCCAACAGCTTTAACCGCAAACAAATCATCGCCTATTTTATGTGCCCCACCTTTAAATTTTCGAGCCATCTTATAACCAGCTGATTTTACAATAGCACCAAGCTCTTCGGTATATTCCCCAAACGGATACGCAAACAAACTAACCTCTCTTCCAATTTGAGCCTCAATTATTTTTTTACTTCCAGCAATCTCTTCATCTAATTTTGCTTTGTCTGTAATTTGCTTTAAGTATGGGTGAGTTTTTGTATGTGAACCAATTGTCATTCCCGAGCTTTGCATTTCACGCACCATATCCCACGTCATCCATTTTGGATGCCCCATAGCATTTGAAAATATAAAAAATGTAGCAGTTGCATTATATTTTTTAAGAATTGGAAACGCGTAAACATATTGATTTTCCCACCCATCATCAAATGTGATTGCAACAGGTTTTGGAGGCAAGATCATTTTACCTTCTGACGCTAAAACTAGATCACCAAGCGGAATCACACTATACCCACCATCGTGCAAATATTTCATCTGACTTTCAAAAACTTCTGGACTTACAGTAAAAAGATGTACATCCTCTGGCATACCCTCATAAATAGGTCTAACGCTATGGTACACAATCACATGAACTAAAGTAGTTTGTGGAACTGATGAAGCCTCTACATTATTTTTAGATTCCTTATCCTTAGGATCGAAACATTTAAATGAAAATAATACTAAAAACACAACCCCGGAAAGAAGAATTGTTCTTGCTAAAATTAACTTTAATTTTGAATTTGTATCCACTGTTTACATTAGTTAAATAACGAAAATTTTCCCGTGAATTCCCTTAACTCTGAGGTCTTACCAAACATGCAAATTCCCCAATATTCGAGATCTAATTCGGGAGTATTTTTTGTCTTTTCTATTTGGTCAGCAGATGTCCCCACAGTCATAGTACTAGTAAAATCTGTAAAAATTATATTCCTTTGCAAAGCTTCGTTTCTAACCTTTCTTATTTGGTTTGAATTTTCAGCCTTTAAAATTATGAAAGGAAAATGAGAAATAAACGGATGAATTCCACCATCTTTATCTTTGTATTCCAAAAAATTCATCTCTTGTGATTTTCCAAAGCCACCAGAAAGACCCGCTGACATATGCCCCAGAGCATTCATAAGTTTTCCGGTTTCGATTTTTTTATTTAAAACGGCTATAAATCTTAAAGAATTTTCATCAGGTAACATGTCTAGATAATATCCTAAAAAGCTAGGGTGGCCAAACAAGTACAGAAAAGTACGAGTTCAAAAGGTAGAGAATGT
>CAYLOB010000093.1:0-3485 GCA_964385205.1 uncultured Candidatus Saccharibacteria bacterium
ACACCACACCCGCGCCGCCCAAATGATGGCGCAACTAGCCGAGGCAATGACAGCCAAAAACATCACAGGCAAAGAACTAGCCGCAAAGCTAGGGATTGACCGCACTTCCGCGCAAAGGAGAATCAAAAGCGGCGGGGAAGACTTAGCGCGTTTTATCGCTACGGCGGATGCGCTAGGGTTTGACGTGCTGATGGTGCCACATGGTAGCCGATTCATCATGCGCGACGACTTGACCATTGATGAAAAAATTGATGCGGCGGCACTTCTGCTCACGCCAACCGTTCCGTTCAATTCCAACGAACAGCCCGACAACGACACGGTAACTGTCGTATCTGATTACGAACTTAAAATTGTACCCCATGCTTGTTAAACAAAAATCTGGCGTACATTCGCCCAAGCCAACTCCGCGACCAATCCCGCCGCGACACTACCTTAAACCGATTCACGGCGGCACACTGATGGTATGCAATGGCTGTAATGAATCCACATTAAGCACCACAGAAGGAATGAGCGCATTGACCCGCGCCAAAGAGTTTACCGCATTCATGAAGGGGCATGGGGATTGTTTTAAAACTGATAGGGTATGAAAGAACACACTTTTACACTTCCCATAATGCTAAAGGGGCTTAATGGCTCCGACGGGCTTATTCGACAACATTGGCGGAACGCGGCACCAATAAAAGAGCAACTTGCATTGCTGATAATGGCGGCACGAATCCCAAAGTTTAAAGGTGCCGTTGAAATTATTTACAGGTGCTACCGTGTGCAGCTAATGGATTGGGATAACCATTGTGCCAGCTTCAAATATCTAGGTGATGCGCTCGTAAAACAGGGCATTATTGAGGATGACAAACCCGCCGTAGTTGTGCGATTTTTGCCCGAACAGGTGAAGGTATTGGCGAGAGTAAGAGAGCGCACGGAGGTGGTAATTAGGTCGATAGGGTAGTTTTTTTTAACTTCAATTTTTATAAAATGGATTCTACAATTTTGGGTGCGGAACCTCGCATTAAGATGATGAACTACATGGTTCACTTTAAATACAATGGGCAATCGTTGTGCTTTGAGGTATATCCGACGCAAGGGTATCTATCGGATAAATTTTGCTACATTAGTAAAGAGAATGACCCCGACGAAATAGAGGTTTTTGAGGAAGGAAAATGCCTTATGAGGTTTGGAGGCTGGTTTTGTTGGCGGGGCGTTTGGGAGGGCAGGCTGTATTTTACCGACGATGAATATTGGGGAGAAGAGCTATCTGAAATGTCGGAGTTGTACAATAAGCACATTGTTCCTTGGTGCAAGGATTTCATAAAAAAACAACGGCCTGATGGCTGTTTTGACGAGTAATTTTTTAACCTCAAAACCTTATAAAATGGAAAGATTTTTTCTAGTTAGCTACCAATTTACCATGACTGGCGGATTTGGATTTGGCGAAATACTTTCAATTACAACAGATGGAAATTTCATAAGCCGAACCGCAACATTGAAAGAGGTTAGTGAAGGTTGCACACGCGTTGTCATAACTTCAATCTTTGAATTTAAGTCCAAAAAGGATTTTGAGGACTTCCAAAAATAAGCCACATGAAAGACACAAAAATAGCCGTCCTTGTAACCGTTGACGACGACATCGCCAACGACTACATATCAACCCGCGTCCAACAAGTGCGCTGCGAAGGCCATGAGGACGACGAACACGACCAGCCCGATTTTGAGGTACTGAAAGCCCTTTGGCGTGGTGTCATAATGATGACCGAGCAAATGTCAAACAAGGATTCAGCCAACTGTACAAAGTGGGCTATTGCTAGGCTGAAGGACATTGAGAAAGAAAACAAACAAGTCGGAGCAGCAACCGACAACTAAACAACAGCCCCGCCCACAAAGCGGGGTTTTTTATTTTGTGCAAAATTTTGTATCTTTGCGATAATCAAAATACGAAATTATGTACATCAATCCGTTTGTCAACTTTATCAAGCCCAAGGGCAAGCCGGGCGACGTAGTATTTGACCGCCAAATGAACGGCATTTTGGACGAACTGGCAGCGCGTCAGTCAACCCTCAACAATTCCCGCACAAGCCTCTTTCAGATGGCTTCGGCAAATATAAGCGAGTGGGATTACTTGCTCACTACACAACCCTACGGCGTGAAATCCCCCGCCACGTTTAAAGGTAGGCCGTTCTTTGACGATATGCTCATTGCCCCGATTGCACGGCGAATGTCGGGCGACATAAACTTTTCCATCGAGGTAGTAAACCCCGAATTTGCGGAGGACAAAATCGAAACCGTTTCGACACAGGCCGCGAATACTATCCTAGCTGGCTCCATCACGGACACGGCGGCGGCGTTGGGCGTACAAGCCGATTCTCTTTTGGCATCCCACCCAGACGGCAAAGGCTCACAGCAAAGAACCCCGCTCCAAAAGATAGCGGAACAGTTGACCGAGCGGGAGCAATTTGAAATGGATGCGCGGATTCTTTTACAAGACTGTGCGCTGCAAAATAAATTGAACATCAAGTTTGGCACCCGTGCCTATCACGACATAATGGTGGGTATGTGCGCGTTTGGGGAGGTCGTGGTGAGCGGGAAAAATATAACCATCTACCAGCACCACCCATTCAGCGTGTCTTGGATTGGCGGGGAAAACGAGTATATCGGACTATCTCCGTTTATGACGAATTTCGATATGTGCGACGCGGTGGGTGCCGTGAATTGGGTAATGCCTGGTTCTCTGATTACCAAATATCCGCAATACCTCGCCAAGTACGCGGGTAAAACAGAAGAGTTAATCAAGGACGCAACGGCGGGCAATGCGATATTCTATTCATCTTACCCGCTAGTCGGCGACCTAGATTTTGACGCGCAATATGCAGCAGATAGGCGTGAACTAGTATTGCCCGAATTGATAGAGCCGATTTACAACAACTACATTAACCCGTCCTCACAAAGATTGTTGGAGCAACGGGCTTATATCCGACTGATAACCTCCAAGGTTTTTGAGTGCTTGGACGGTAGCGGAAAGCGCAGCCCTGAAATAGCCAAGGCGGTCAAGGATGGCAAAGAAATCCCCATCGAGGCGCAATTCATCGTTCTTGATGGCGATATTGACAAGCTCCCCGACTATTGTGTGGAACTCCCGTTCACGGAGCTTTGGCAGGTAACACGGATTGGTCGGATGATTATCAACCAACAGCAACTTGCAATCCAGCCCCGTGCGGCAGGGAAACCGAATGAGGTATTATATCCGATGTGGTGCTTGGTCGCCCCCCCGCAATTCTCCATGACCTCCATGTGCAGGGATATGTTTGAAATCTACCAAAAGGCGTTGTACCTGTGCGACAAGTATATTAATCTTTCGGGCGGCAAAACGGTTATCTACGACCGCTCCAAGGTTCCCGACGGCTCCAGTATTGAGGACGTGATGGGCGACGCAAAGAGTTCGACCATTCTGATAGTTGACAGCTCACAGCACCAAAACAATACCTCACAGGGCG
>CAYLOB010000094.1:0-2592 GCA_964385205.1 uncultured Candidatus Saccharibacteria bacterium
TCTACATAGTATTGATTCAAGTTTTGAAACAGTTTTACTTTGAATTGATTGATAACCTTCAACGTGAGAAAGACCAATGCTTTTTATGTCCCTGCCGTAGCGCTCCAGCAAGTATGTCTCACCATAAGACCAGTTTTTACCTATCCCTTCAATTTTAGACAGATGCTCTCTTGACCAAAATCTTTCTTTCTCGATTTTATCTTCAGTTTTTTTGATAACCCAAATAAAAGCATTTTCCAAATCTTCATATCTAATATTTTTCTTTAAAAGAAGTTCTTGGAGCACCACGTCAGCTTCAAAAAGAACCTTAAGATAATCAATAAATGAAAACCCCTTTTTAAATTTATCAGGAAAAGAAATAATTGTATCTTCCCTACTTTGTAAAAAATCTCTTATCTCAGTCTCAGTAAACTCAAGTCTTTTCATCACCTCATCTCCAATGTCTGAAAAAAGGAATCCTTTTGTTAGATCTCCATCATCAGAATAAAAAAGCATTCGAGCTACTTCAAACGGAACATTGTTATTTTGATTGTCAGTACTTTCATAATTTGAATAGAAATAGCACTCAATAAAAAATGTCCAAAGGAATCCAAAAAATGTTAAGCAGAAAAAACCCTTAATTTGAGAGATAAATGCACCATGAGAGAAAAGGGCAAGTAAAAATAACAATACCGAAGAATAACCTAGGATTTTTTTTAAAAAAACTCTTTTTTCATGAGAAATAACATCTTCAAGTACCAAAAGTGGGTATATTTTTTTAAGTAATTTTATTAAATATTTATTTTTCATTGTAGATGAACAAAAAGTCTAATAGAAGTAACAAAAAGAAATACAAGAAAAATAGGGACAATCGTCCAGAAAACAATAAATACAATCGATATTAACCCAACTAAAATTGCCAAACTAATTCCTATCAAAATAACGAACGATTTTACAACAAAACCAACAAGTCTCATGAGAGTGTTTACCACGAATGCAGAAAACCAAGCAGAAATGTTGAAACCACCTTGATACGGTTCACCTAATCTTTGCCAAGGATAAAAAATAGTTCTCGATAAATCTTTTACAGAAAAAAGATGCAATATGAACCAAATAAAATCACGAAAGAGTCTTATAATCTCAACGTATGCTTTTGTATAGTGCCAAATTATTCCTGATAAAAAAAGCTTTAACATTTCTACATTATACAGGATGAAATAAAAAATCGAAATGTCTTACAGTGACGGAACGATAGCTCCTGCAGACATTGCTGAATTTTTTGGTTTAAAAAAAACCTTACTTCCAAATCTTGCATCAATATATTCAACAGAATCAATATTTTTAGCAACTTTTTTAAATTCTACTGAATCGAGAAGAGTTTTAATAATTTTAATTGTCTCATTGGTAGACTTCATAATGTCAATTTTAATTTTTGGACCCTTGTCTGAAACTATAAGAACATCTCTAAGTGTTGTAACAACAACCTTTTCAGTATTCCAATCACGAGACGCCATAAAACCACTTATCTTTTCAAGTTCCTCTAATTTCTCTTCATCCAAAAAATGTTTTTGCAGCGGTTCATCATCTGTCACCACACCTGTGAAAACCTTATAAACACCAGAAGAAAATACCGGTGAAGGAGAAAAAATAAGTCCAAATTTATCTATAAAATAACATTCGTTGTCTGTCTTACACCAAAGTGCATAAGAACCTCTTTCCCCAATTTTAATTTCTAGGGTGTGACCCTCTATATCCAAATCAATATTTTCAACTCTTCCTATCTCCTTTCTTATTTTTTGTTCAATAAGTTTTTTAGGATATACAAGTTTGTTTTTTTTAGGAATTACATAAAAATAATTTTCTTCAAGGACAGCAGACACAAGTTCTTGAATACTTTTTTCATCCACTATTTCATTTCCAGAAACCTTTATCTCATTTATATACAAAAACGGCGCTCTAAATATAAAAAATAAAACGATAATTAAAAATAGTAAACTTGCACCAAAAATTCCAAAAATAAAATTTCGTCTTCTCTTTTTTTGACGTACTAACTTTTCTGATACAAGAGTATTCCTTCGTTCAGCCATTTATAATTAGTTTATAAGTGGTTTAGTAATTTTGGTTTTTCCAAACATCCATTTATGAAGCACTTCAGGAATATCAATTGACCCATCTTCGTTTTGATAATTCTCCATAATAGCGATTAGTGTTCTTCCTACAGCAACGACTGTTGCATCGTTCATATGAACAGTTTCAATTCTACCATCAGCTCGTTTTACTCTTGTATTAAGTCGCCTTGGTTGAAAACCTCCAATACAGTCAGCACTATGTGTTTCTCTATATTTATTCTGTCCAGGCATCCATGTTTCAATATCTATTTGTCTGTAATCAGGAAATCCCATGTCCCCCGTACAAACAGCAACAACTTGATACGGCAAATTAAGAGATTTCAAAACATATTCTTGGATTGCAACTAGAAAATCCTGCTCGGCAATGGAATTTTCAGGAAGAGAAAAAACCTCAGCTTCAAGTTTGTCGAACTGATGAACACGCAAGATGCCCTTAGTATCTTTTCCATAACTGCCCGCTTCACGACGGAATGCAGTTGAATAC
>CAYLOB010000094.1:2602-3450 GCA_964385205.1 uncultured Candidatus Saccharibacteria bacterium
CCGAATAGGCAAATCTTTTTCTTCAAACACTTCGTCCATATGCATGGGACCGAGAGTATGCTCCGCAGAACCAACAAGCATGAGGTCGTCTTCCGGAAACATATAATGTTCTTCGGGAGTTAAAAATCTTGCCATTCGATTTTGAACCGCAGGTTTAACAAAAACAGGAGGGATAACTGGAATGAAAGGATTTATAGGTTGAAGAACCCCTGCTTCTTTAGCAATCTCTTCAAGCTTTGTTTTATTTACAAGTGTTTCCAAACAAAATTGTAGTAAAGCAAACTGAAGTAGTGCCAAATCACCTTTTAGATATGCAAACCTAGATCCCGCAACTTCTCCTGCTGTTTCAATATCTAAGATGTCTAGATCTGCACCAAGTTCGAAGTGTTCTTTTGGTGTAAATGCAAAATTTTTCTTTACCCCCCATTGTCTAATTATTTTGTTTTCGGTTTCATCTTTTCCAACCGGTGTATCTAGAGATGGGATGTTTGGAACCTTAAGCATTAGTGTCATAAACGCTTTATCAGATTCTTTGAATTCAAGTTCCAAACTTTCGCTTTCAGTTTTAAGTTGACCACCGAGCTCTATGTCACGAGCTTTTTGTGCATCGTTTCTTTTTTGGTTTAGTTCATCCAGTTTAGTTCGTAGCTCCCTTTTCTTTTCATATAGAGAAATGAGTTCGTCGATATTTATATCGCGGTTTTTGTTCTTGCAAGCAGTTTGAATAATTTCTTTATTATCTTTAAGCAAATAAAAATCCGACATTGTTTGTCGGCTTTTTATAGTAGAAAATAAATTTAATTAAGATTTTTTGTTTACGGATTTTTTCTTATCATTTTTATTTTTTA
>CAYLOB010000095.1:0-3409 GCA_964385205.1 uncultured Candidatus Saccharibacteria bacterium
TCAAATGTTTTTTTGTCGACAATATTCCACTCAATGACACAAAAACATTTGAGATGCTCGCTCAACAAGAAAGCGTGTCATCCCATCACCGTTAAGCTGAAAGGTGTCTTCAGTTTCTCCTCGAGCGAGCATCTCAAATGTTTTTGTGTCATTGAGTGGAATATTGTCGTAATCTATTTTTACTCCGCGAAGTTTTTCTACAAGTGAAATAGTGTCTGCAATGATGGAAAGGTTTTTAAGTCCAAGGAAGTCAAACTTTAGAAGTCCAGCATTGTTTTCATCGATCGAATACATGTCAAACTGAGTGATGATTTTGCCTTCACCTTTAGGATCGTATTGAAGAGGGACAATTTCAGTAAGTGGCATCGGTGCAATAACAACTCCGGCGGCGTGCACACCGATGTGGCGAGCAGACCCTTCAATTTTCATTGCCATGTCTATAATCTTTTTGACAACTTCTTCTTTTTTATATGCTTCTTTAAGTTCTTCTGATTCTTCCACAGCCCGTTCTAGAGTCATAGGAAATCCTTGGCTACCCATTGGGACCATTTTTGAAATTCTGTCTCCTGTTGCAACATCAAAACCAAGAGCACGCGCAACGTCCCGTACACTTCCACGAGCGGCCATTGTTCCGAAAGTCCCGATCTGAGCTACTTTATCATTCCCATACTTTCTTTTAGAATACGCCACCATCTCATCTCGTCTGTTGTCGGCAAAGTCCATATCGATATCGGGAGCAGATGGACGATCAGGGTTTAAGAATCGTTCAAAAGGAATTTCGTATTCAAGTGGATTTATATTTGTAATTCCTGCCAGATAAGTTACAAGAGAGCCAGAAACAGAACCTCGAATGTTTGAAAGAATTCCATTTTCCTTCGCAAATTTCAAAAGATCGGCTACCACAAGAAAGTAAGGAGCATAGCCCTTTTGCTTTATTACCGAAAGCTCGTATTCGGCTCTATTTATAGAACTCTCAGTTTTTTCTTCGTTTCGTTTTTCAAATCCCTCAAAAACAATTTTTTTTAATTCTTCGTCGGCTGTTCGTCCTTCTGGTATTTCAATTGTAGGGAAATACCACTTTCCGAGTGGAATTTCTAAGTTGCAATCCGCAACTATTTTTTCTACATTTTCTAGTGCTTCAGGAATTTGTTTAAAAAACTTGTTTGCATCTTTTGATGAAATAAAAGAGAAGTCAGATCCATCATCCTCAATACGTTCACCAAAAGTTTTTTGTACTGCCATTAGTGTGTCGCGGGCAATTTTGTCTTCTTTTTTTATGTAGTAAACATCGTGAGCTGCAACAATCTTAATATTTTCTTGTTTTGCAAATTCAACAAGTTTTTCCATTCTGTCAGCGAAACCCTCGATTTCTGGATGATGACTAATCTCAATATAAAAATCGTCGCCATATATTTTTTTGTAAAATTCTACCCACTCTTTTGCAGATTCTATGTTACCGTTTTTGATTGCTAAAGAAATTTCTCCAGAAAAAGAAGGGGAAATAGCAATGAGACCGTTCGAATATTTTTCGATGAGTTCTTTGTCGATACGGGGTTTGTAATAAAAACCTTCAATGTGTGAATCGGTAACGAGTCTGATTAAGTTTTTATATCCATCATGATTTTTTGCAAGTAAAACAAGTCTGGTTCGTTTGTTGTCAATTCTTGGTTCTCGATCATTACGAGTTCGTGTTGCGACAAAAAAGTCTACCCCAACAATTGGTTTTATATTTGCAGCTTTGCATTCTTTGTAAAATTCTATGATTCCGTAAAGATTTCCTGCATCAGTTAGAGCGAGTGCCTCCATCCCATCTTTTTTCGTAGCTTCTATGAGGTCTGGTATTTTTGGTAGTGCCTGCAAAAGAGAATAATGACTATGGGTATGTAAGTGGGTGAATTTTGACATGGGCACATTTTAACATGGTTTATAATCTTTTTTAATTTATACTTTATAGCATGAAATATATTGTTGGAATTGACGAGGCGGGAAGGGGTCCACTTGCGGGGCCGGTGGCAGTTGGGGTGTGTGTAATGCAAAAAAAATTCTGCGATAAAGTTACAGAAATTTTCCCGCACCTTCGTGATTCCAAAAAGCTTTCGGAAAAGAAGCGTGAGGAATTTTTTGAGAAAATGAAAATATTAAAACGTGATGGGGAATTAAACTTTGCAGTGGCGCTCGTTTCTGCAAAACTGATCGATGAAAAGGGAATTTCATATGCAATTAGAAGTGGTATCGAAGGTTGTCTCAAAAAACTAAATTTAAATCCATCAGAGTGTGAAGTAAGACTTGATGGAGGGTTAAAGGCGCCAATAGAATTCCAGAATCAAAAAACCATAATCAAAGGTGACGAGTCTGAGCCAACTATTTCTTTGGCTTCTATTGTTGCAAAAGTGACTCGAGACCGTTATATGATGAAACTGGCCTTGGAGTATCCAGGCTTCGGATTTGAAGTACATAAGGGGTACGGAACAGTATTACATCGTAAAATAATAAGTGAGAAAGGGGTATGTAAAATACACAGGATCTCGTTTTGTAGAAATATAGACTAAAATAAAATATTGTGTTATAGTCGAAAAAGCCAAGCTTCTTTGTTAATTTGACTGTGAAGTGAGGCTTTTCAACATCAAACCGGGGCATGGCCCCACTACAACCGTGAAAAAAATCCTGGCCAGCCTTGTGCTGGTTTTCTCGAGTCTGAGTATTTGCAATGCTCAAACTTCTACAACCGTCTTGGATAAAGCATCGGGCACAGAATGCGTCTGGTGTAACTCATCAGCACCACCACCGACACCATCAGACGATATTTTTAAACCGGAGTGGAAGAGGGATCCTGTACCGGGTGATACGGCTCTTATGCATGTCATGCCGATGGTGCCGAAGGAATACAATGTTTGGTACCCATTGCGCGATCGGATTGGAAGTTTACGTATTGGAGGCTCTAGGGACTCTTTTGTCGGCTTCATGAGGTTTGTGGTACCACCTACCAAAGTACCTTTTAAGAAGGTGACCCTCCGTCTTTTTCTGGAGGCGGAAGGATCTACTCCTCTGGCTAAGGAGCTTGAGATCCGTGCTGTGACAAGTACCGATCCGCTAACGGTACCGGTCAAAAAGGTGAATGACAAGGCTACATGGACGCCGGAGAGAATCCGGTTCTCAATGCAACCATCTTCTCGGTTTTTGACCCATGTACCAGTGAAAGCTGGCTGGGTAGAAATCGACCTGACTGAGTGGGCTAAGGGTGACACTTGTCATGGATTGCGTTTCTCAGACACTGATGGTCCAACTGCGCGGTTCGTCAGGATCCATGGGCCCGCTTCTGCTAATCCTCCACAACTTGTGGTGGAGAAGTAACAGTCTTTAAAGAACTCTTAAGTGGTAGTGCCTTGTGCTACCGCTTTTTTATTTTATA
>CAYLOB010000096.1:0-3310 GCA_964385205.1 uncultured Candidatus Saccharibacteria bacterium
TCTTGACCCAGCTTGCGGGACTGCAGGTTTTTTGATTGAAAGTTATAAATATATTCTTAAAACAAATACAAGTGACGAAGAAAAAGAACGTGGTCAATTTACTGGAGATAAACTCGGCCCTGCTCAACATGAAGTTCTAAGAACAAAGTCATTCCATGGTTTTGATAACGATGCAGAGATGATCAAGGTTTCTATTATGAACCTGTACCTCCATAACCTCGCACAATCAAATGTTATCAACTTTGATGCTCTTACTCTTCCTGAAGAGAAGAAACGTAAATATGATTTGATTCTCGCCAACCCTCCATTTTCTGGAAACGTAAACAAAGATTCAATTCAAGAAGATATTGATCTAAGCACAACCAAGACAGAACTTTTATTTTTGAAATATATGTATGATCACCTTTCTGATGGTGGTAGATCTGCCGTGATTGTTCCAGAGGGTGTTCTTTTTGGCTCAACAGGGGCCCATAAGAAGATGCGGGAGCTACTTATGGATACTTGCCATATAGACGCTGTAGTAAGTCTTCCACCTGGTGTTTTCAAGCCATATGCAGGAGTTAAAACTGCAATTATTTTCTATACTAAGGGTGGCAAAACAGACAAGGTTTGGTTCTACGAAGTGACTGGTGATGGGTTTACTTTAGACGATAAGCGTCAGCCTGATCCTGAAAATAATAATCTTAAAGATCTTGTATCTGCTTTCGATAAAAAAGAGGAGGGTTCTTGTAGTTGGTTTGCGTCACGAGAAGAAGTGGTCGCTGAAGACTACAATCTTACTGCTTCCAGATATAAGGTTTCCATAAAACAAAAAATAGATCACCAAGATCCTGAAGATATTATTTCTGATGTGGTCAAACTGGAGAAAGAAATAGTTGACGGACTTAATATGCTCAAAAGCAAAATATGATATGGCTACAAAGAATTACAAGCTTTCAGAAATAGTTAAATTTTCTAAAAAATCTCATCGAAAAGCAGGAGATGGTTTGAACGAAGGCAAATATCCCTTTTTTACCTCGAGTCAGATTCAAAGTAAGTGGTTCAATGAAGCGGATTATAATGAAGAATCTATTATCCTAGGAACCGGTGGGCTACCGAGTATTCATATTGCTAAAGATTTTTCAACTAGTACTGATACATTTATCCTTAAATCTACAGATACATCCATATCTCTAAGGTATGTTTATTACTTTCTGTCTGGGAATATAGATTTAATAGAAAAAGGATTTAAAGGTGCTGGTTTAAAGCATCTATCAAAGCAACACACAGAAAAAATATCGATACCTGTTCCTGTGAATAAAAATAACCAACCGGATCTGGAAGAACAAAATAGAATTGTTTCGTTGCTTGAAGAAGCGCAGGGTCTTAAAAATAAAAGATTAGAAACTAATCAGAAAATGGATAAGTTGCTGCCGGCATTGTTTGTAAAAATGTTCGGTGATCCAGAGGCTGGTACTAACAAATTCCCAGTAGTTGATCTAAATACCGTTTGTCTTTATGTAACAGACGGAACACACCAGCCGCCAAAGTTTACCGACGCAGGT
Source organism: uncultured Candidatus Saccharibacteria bacterium (assembly GCA_964385205.1). Classification (GTDB taxonomy): domain Bacteria; phylum Patescibacteriota; class Minisyncoccia; order Phycocordibacterales; family CAIRYW01; genus JAUPVJ01. Next base: position 1,545 of record CAYLOB010000096.1, read on the forward strand.
ATTCCTTTCTTATTCGTAAAGAATATAGTTTCCGGGAAAATTGATTTTGATACCGAAAAACATATTTCTGAAGAAATCTATCAAGACTTAACTAAGAAATACAAACCAAAAATTGGAAATATTTTATATTCTACAGTTGGTAGTTACGGTGTTGCTGTGGAAATTGAGGAAGATAGAAAGTTTTCTTTTCAAAGACATATTGGCCACATTAGTCCAGATACTTCAAAAATCGACTCGACCTTTTTATGCGCACAACTAAATACTCCCTTTGTTAAGAAACAGGCTGATCTAAGAGCAAGAGGGGTTGCTCAAAAAACTGTGAACTTACAAGAAATAAAGAAGTTTAAACTGGTCTTACCTCCGATAGAGCTACAAAATAAATTCACTGAATTGGTAAGGGGGATAGAGCTACAGAAAGATAAACAAAAAGAATCTACTCAAAAAGTCGATGAGTTATTTAATGCTGTCATGGCTAAATCTTTTGCTTAATTTATGACAACGAGCACAACTACAACAAAAGCTGAAAATTTAAAAACCTAGCTAGGGGCAAAACTTTACTAGGAGCAGTTTCTACGGGAATGGGGTCAGGCACCATGGAATAAAATATTTTTTGTGTTCTATTTATAAGCATAGATTTTAAAAATATCTACGGTGCCTGACCCCGGGGCTACGACGAACTCCATAAAGCCCGCCTCGTGAAGCAGAATCCGATGCAACTCTGGCATAGGCAGTGCATTTGCCAAAACAAAGCGCACGAGCACGGGTTACCGTGCCCCGACGAGTTCAAAACGAGCTATTCCCCTCTGAGGGTGGAAGTAGTATATTGCGAGAGGTGCTACCAAAAGGAAGTGCTTTAATGAGGTGGTCGTAAGTTGCCTCTTCGGTTGAAAGAGGGTATCCTTAGGATGTAATTAATACAGCCTAAAACGCTACTATTTCTAGGAAATTTTTTCAGATATGTCTGGTAATAAAAAAAAGACTTCAAAAGTCAAAAAAAACAAAGGGTACCAAAGGAATTTTTTAAAGAGTGTTATTTTTCGTATAGATTTTCCAAAAGTAAACCTAAATTTCCTGGAGCGTTTTTATTCAGAAATTCAAGCAGGGTTTCCTTTTCAGTCAAAGGAGGACGTATTGAATGTTCTTTTTCAAAATCCAAAAGAAGAGAAAATAGAAAAAGATGATTTACAAACTACGGTTTGGACGTTTCATAATGCTACTAAATCTAAGAAGATACAAATTTCTTATGACAATATTGTTATTGAGTATCAAAAGTATTCAAACAAAGAAGAACTAATAAAAGATGTTAGTGTGTTGATTCCCAAGTTTATTGAATATGCAAAAATCGAAACAATAAATAGACTTGGTTTAAGATATGTGAATCAAGTGGATTTAAACGAAATTAAAAAGAATTTTACTTGGGATAAGTATGTTTCTATAGATTTGCTTGGAATGTTAAAGTTTGTGGAGAAAGATAAAAATTCGAAGTTGACAAGGGCAATTGGAAAAGTGGTATTTAAGAAAGAAAAAGCAGATATCGGTTTTAATTTTGGTGTTTTTAATAGTGACTTTCCCAACGAATCAATTAGAAAAGAGTTTACTCTTGACTACGATGCTTACTCTCTGTTTCCACTTAGCCCGCAAGAACAGGATATTATCGATGTTGTGAAAACCTACAATATATACATAGAAAATTTATTTGAATCAAGTATTAGTAACGAATTAAGGAAAATACTACGAAAAAAATAATGACTGAAAAGACCATAAGA
>CAYLOB010000097.1:0-3261 GCA_964385205.1 uncultured Candidatus Saccharibacteria bacterium
TTTTAAAATCTGATATCGCATCTTCTATAAATCGTTTTTCTATTTTTTCTCTAGTTTCAAGTACAACTTTTTTAGACTCTATTCCTTGATTCTTTAATTCTTTTAATGTTAGTCCCAAAACTGAGTCGAAATCTTCTCTTGAAATCTTCTTACTATCATTTTCTATTTGATCTGAAATTATAGAATATAAAGTTCCTTTTACATACGGCGATTTAATATTTTTAAATTGCTTAGGAAAGAATGGGGACAAGAATTTCTGTGCAGCAGACTCTTTCTCTTTTACATGTCTTTGTAAAAGAGAATCTAACTTAGGATATGTTTTATTTAATTCGGTATAATTTAAATAAAGTATTCCTTTCTCTAATTTTGTTTTACCTTTCAAAGAAACTATTACTTGTGTTGGTTTCAAAACCTTATCTATTTGATAGAGTATTGGTGATAAGACTTTTGTAAAACCATAACCCAATCTATAGTCCTTGATTATTCCCCTAGGTAGTGGATCCGATAATCCTTTATATGATATTTGTTTTACATTATCAAATTTAGGCTTGCCATTTTTATCGAAAGGATAATGAACTTCATGTTTTTTCCCAAGATAAATTACCTTTGATTGTATATCAATTTTAAGAGCTGTATCTTGAAAATGAAAAACTTTTTTGGTTTTATTTTCTTCATACAAATATTCACCTTTAATATCATCCTTTGCCATATATTATTTATCCTTGCTATCCTCAAAAAACTTACCACCAGAGATATCAAAGAATCTTTCAAAGAAAGATGATAGTTTATTCAAAACACTTTCTCGTTTTTGAGTTCTTTCACCAGTTGGAGAAAATCTAGATACTGGTGGCAATACTTTACTTATAGCTGTACCAGTTGCAGGTACACTCCCGTCCCTGAATGCATTTTTAATGAATGTATATGTAGCTTCAGGATCAAGATTTTCAGTCTCAATAATTTTATCAAGTTCTTCAATTTTCTTTTCTTCCACAAATTTCTGCCAATCTTCATCAACAATAGAGTGAACATCAAGGGATGTTATAAACTGATTAATGAGATCTTTTTTGTTTCGCAATTCAACACTCGAATCAATTGCCTTGTTGATATCAAGCAGAAGTTCCTTATTTTTTACATGGTCTTCATGATATTTCTTTATCAAACCTAAAACATAGTCAATATTTATCTCGACTTGTTTTATAAGTTCCATTTCAAAAACCACATCCTCATTGATATTTTCTTTCTCTTCTTCGATACTTTTCTTGAATTCATTGTAAATATCAATGTACATACTGTGATAGTCTTGTACATCACGATCAGTAAGAATTTCATTTCCAGCAAATTCATCAAAGGTTACGAGAATATTTTTAACACGAAGAATAGCTCCATATAGTTTTATAAAATCTTTCTGATTCTGTTCTCCCAATATTCTTTCTCCTATAGGGAACTTCTCAAGTAATTCGTTCACAAGGCTCCTGTATCCACGTATTTCCTTGTCTCCGTCTTTGTAACCATTGTAGTAGTCTGAATATGCCTTTAAGAGGACGATACCACTTGCTTCTTTATCACCAAACAAGGCAATCGCCTCATTGGTAGCTTTTTCCAAATTTCTAAAACAAACAATATTACCGAAGGTCTTTACACTGTTTAAGATACGATTAGTTCTTGAATATGCTTGAAGCAAACCATGTAAACGAAGATTTTTGTCCACCCAAAGAGTGTTTAGAGTAGTCGCGTCAAACCCTGTTAAGAACATATTTACCACAATCAAGATATCAATTTCTCGATCTTTTACTCTCTGACTAACATCTTTGTAGTAATTTTGGAATTTATCAGAAGATGTATCGTATGAAGTACCAAACATAGCATTGTAATCAGAAATAGCACCTTCAAGAAAGTCTCTTGAGCTTACATCAAGACCACTTGTATCTTCAGAATTTTCATCAATCATCCCATCAGCGTCTTCATCATTCACACCAAAACTATAGATTGTAGCGACCTTTAGCTTTCTATCGCTTGGAAGTTCGGATAATTGTTTCTTAAATTCTGCATAATATTTTTTAGCCACATCAATTGAAGAAACAGCAAATATTGAATTAAACCCAGCAAGTCTGCGATCTTTTATTTTATAAAAACTATTTCGTTTAGTTTTTTGATCAAAGTGTTCATGAATATATCGAACAATATTCTCTAAACGCTCAGGAGCCGCCAAAACTGCCTCACGATCAATATCACTAACCTTTTTATCTTCAATATTTTCTGCTTCTCGAACAGTGGAAACGTAGTCAACTTTGAATGGCAGAACATTTTTGTCTGCAATAGCATCGACTATGGTGTAGGTATGTAATTTTTCACCGAAAGCTTGCTCTGTTGTCTTAAGATCTGGGCGACCACCCGAAGAAGCGTTAATTGCAAAGATTGGAGTGCCGGTAAACCCAAATATGTGATAATTATTGAACGCTTTTGTAATAGATGCATGCATATCACCAAACTGTGAACGGTGACATTCATCGAAAATAATTACAATATGACAGTCAAAGATTTCATGGTTTCCATTTCGACCAATAAAGCGATCAAGTTTTTGAATGGTTGTAATAATGATTCGAGAATTCGAATCTTCCAACTGTTTTTTAAGAACAGAGGTGCTTGTATTGCTATTCGCCGCACCTTTTTCAAACTTGTCATACTCTCGCATTGTTTGATAGTCCAAATCTTTACGATCAACGACAAACAAGACTTTGTCTACATAAGACAACTTACTTGCAAGCTGTGCTGTTTTAAAACTGGTCAGTGTCTTTCCTGATCCTGTTGTGTGCCAAATATAACCACCTGCTTCAGTAGTGCCGAGTTTTTTGTAGTTTGTACTTACTTCTATGCGATTTAAAATCCTTTCCGTTGCGACAATTTGGTATGGTCGCATTACAAGCAAAAGACGGTCAGTAGTGAAAACACAATACCTCGTAAGAATATTCAAAATAGTATGTTTTGCAAAAAATGTTTTTGCAAAATCCATAAGATCGGTAATAGGACGATTGGTTGCATCAGCCCACCAACTTGTGAATTCAAAACTATTACTTGTTCTTTTGCCTTTCTTTAATGCACCCTCATTTGATTCTTTAATGTGTTGTGATCTCGTTGTATTACTATAATATTTTGTATGAGTTCCGTTAGAGATTACAAACAATTGAACATATTCAAAAAGACCACTTGATGCCCAAAAACTCTCTCTTTGATATCTATTTATCTGATTAAATGCTTCTTGAA
>CAYLOB010000098.1:0-3227 GCA_964385205.1 uncultured Candidatus Saccharibacteria bacterium
GCTTGGTAATGGAATGGGTAGATGGATTTCTGGATTCATTGTGCCTGAATCCTATGACTTATATGGAACAGAGGCCCGAATAGATGAAAATGGAAACAGAATTGTTGCAACTAACAATTGTTTATGGCTCACTAATCTTGATCATGGAAGACGTCACCAACCATTGCCTCTTATGACAACTGAAGAAAATTTGAAATACAGTAGACATAAAGAGCTTAAAGGTAAAAAAACGTATGAAAAATATGACAATTATGATGCAATAGAAGTACCATTTACCGATGCGATTCCAAGTGATTATAAAGGTCCAATGGGAGTACCCATTAGCTTTTTGGATAAATACAATCCAGATCAATTTGAGATACTAGGGATGGATGATCATAGGATGCAATACCCTAACTGGAGAGGTAGGGGCCCTGATTTGAACGGAAAACCTGTTTTTAGAAGAGTTATTATCAGACACAAGAAAAAATAATATGAAAACAATCCTAAAATCTAACATAACAATAAAGGAAATCTGCGATGGTTTCGTATATAACGAGCTCGAGGGTAAGGGATTGTTCGGTTTGTCTGGTAAGCTCACTATTCAACCTGAATATCAGCGAAATTATATCTATGCATCTGATGGAGGAAAAAGAGAGACCGCTGTCATTGAATCGGTCCTTAAAGGATACCCAATTGGATTGATTTATTTTAATAAAGTTTCTGACGACAACCTAGAGGTTTTAGATGGTCAACAGCGCATCACTAGTCTCGGACGATTTGTCACCGACAAGTTTGCAATCTTAGATGAAAATGGAAATCCACAATATTTTGGCGCTATGGCTAAAGATAAAAAGAAAAAAATTCTGGAAACAAAACTACTTATCTATGAGTGTGAAGGAACAGAAAGTCAAATAAAAGAATGGTTCAGGACAATAAATATCGCCGGTGTTCCTTTGAACAACCAGGAATTGCTCAACGCAGTATATTCTGGTCCGTTCGTGACTAAGGCTAAGGAGGAATTTAGTAATAGCCAAAACGCTAATATTCAAAAATGGAGTGCGTATGTTTCTGGTAGTGCAAACCGGCAAGAATATTTGGAGTGTGCTCTTGATTGGGTAAGTAAAGGATATACCGGCGATTACATGAGTAAGCATCGCAAAGACAAAAACATTGAAGAACTAAAGAAATATTTTAATACTGTTATCGATTGGGTATCAGGTGTATTTATTGATGTTGAGGGCGAAATGCGAGGACTCGAATGGGGACGCCTATATGAGGAGTATCACAAAAAAGTGTATAACCCAACAAAAATATCTGTAGAGGTGCATGAGTTGTATAGCGATCCATACATCAAGAATCGTAAAGGTATTTTTGAGTACATTTTAGGTGGTAAGAAAGATGCAAAATTGCTAGACATTCGAATTTTTGACGAAGCAACTAAACGATCTGTTTATGTTCAGCAAACTAAAGAAGCTGAAAATAAAGATAAATCAAATTGCTCTCATTGTGCTATTGGGCATGACGCTAATAAGAGTAAGATTTGGAGTATTACAGACATGGACGCTGACCACGTTGCCGCATGGAGTAAGGGCGGTGCGACAAATATAAAAAATTGTGAGATGTTATGTAAAACTCATAATCGAGCCAAAGGAAATCGATAGACACTATAGTGAACAGAACTAGAATTTATTAGAAGAATTAAAAGATATAAGGTTATAAAGGAATGAGTCTTCAAAATATAAAAGATCAAGTAATTCAATATATAAATGATATTTCTAATTTGGACTTAGCTAAGCTGTATGTTGATGGTGTATCTGTTGTAGAATGGAATCAGATTGATTCTAAGGAAATAGGATTGTACGTAAATGATATTCTTGGAATACTTAAAAAAATTACTGAAAATATTACAATTCTAGAAAGTCTTGATGGAAATTATTTGAATAATCTCAAAAATAATTTAAGAGATTTTATTAATCATTTCAATGGTGTGAGAGATATGGCACCTCAACATATCACCAGTCATCATCATAATGCACTTAATAATTTGAGTACTATAAATTCAATTTTGCGATCTACTGGGTTATATTCTCAGTTGAAGTTCGTTCCCAATTTTGACGAGATAACACAAAAATTAAAGTCTGCTAATGATGCATTGATTCAATTTAATAATGAAGAGTTTAATAAAGCTATCGCTTTGGTTGATGAATTAGTCAGTAAAAAGATTTCTTTTGAAGATAAAACTATCAAAGAACATTTAGGTACATTTATTAAGAATGCAAATGATCATAGAATTCATCGTTCAGTAAGTTTTTTTTCATTAAAATTTAGTGGTCAATGGTGGTGGTTGTTCTGGGCAGGAATTATGGGTATAATAGTTGCTTTTATTGTATTTTCATTTATCTCTGTACTTGAGAATAAATCAGACATCTCAGCAGGAGTTGCTATATTACGAATATCTTCATTGATAATTCCATCATATTTCACTTTCTTTTTCATTTCTCAGTTTAATTATCACAAAAAAATGTATGAAACATATAATTTTAAAAATACTGCTTTAAATACAATGTCTGAATTGATGAAACTTAATCAAAGTAAATCAGATTATATTTTAGAAAAGGGACTAAGTGTTTTATTTAATGAACCACAAGTAAGAGAGGATAATAAATATGATAAACAATTAATTAACGATCTACTTGGAATCGTGAAAAGTCAATTGAATAATAAATAAAACTTATGTCAAAAAGCCAGGAGTCCGGAGATAAAGGGGAACAGGATGTTGTTAATTTGGTTCCTTGTCCTAATTGTGACAAAAAACTAATGGTGCTTCCTAAAAATTATCCTTTATACGATGTCCAATGTGTTGGATGTAGCTTTCGTGCACAGGTGAAGACCAATAATTCAAAACCAAAAGCAGTTATCTTTGGTGCCGGATGGGATATTATAGAAAAAGTATTAAAGTCAGGATTTATTACTCCGCCACTCATTACTAATTTTAAATGGAAAGACAAAACAAGTGATCATCAAGAAATTCGTTTTTACCCTTTTGTTCCAAAGAGCAACTTGAAGATGCATAAACTTTCACCAACGGCTCGCAGAGCGAATTATAAAATGTTTAACTATGTTGGAATTGATAAGTTACCTTACTTTGTTTTGTTTAAAAAATAACCATGCAAACCTATAAAAACATAAATGAATACATAAAAGGTGAGTCGAAAGAGGTGAGAGGGAAAATTACCGAGATGCGC
>CAYLOB010000099.1:0-3211 GCA_964385205.1 uncultured Candidatus Saccharibacteria bacterium
AAGAATTCCTTTGTCGGATGTTAAGTCAAAAGAAATAAAGGGGAAAATACTAGAAAGTGGAGATGAATTTAGTTTTGAGTTTACCCCCAACTCATCGAGTCCAAGTGGAGCTACACTACGGAAGCCTTGCTCTTGTTGGAAAAGGGCTGGTTTTATATATACAAGTTTTGCTTCAAGTATTGAAACAATTTCTGACTCTATTTTGTCTAATTCCTCGTTGTTGTCTGCGTAAATAGTAAAATATAAAGCAACGTCAAATATTTTCTCTTGAGCTTGTTGTAGTTGGTCTCGAAGTGTCTCAAGATCTTGATAAGCAGTATCAAGCATTGGGTCTCGAACCAACCCTTTGTTTTCTCGGTCACTTATCTGACTTTGCACCTCGGCCACCTTCTTCTTGAATTGACGTAGTACTTGAGCCGTATCTATAGGATGGATAAATATTGAAATATCAAAAATTCTGTCTAGGTTAATGATTGGCGCAAACCAACTTTCAGTTAAAAATCGAGGATAAGAAATAACAAAGAAAGTTCTGGCTATCTTTTCTCCAAGGTTTATTTCCCGCGGAGTAATTTTGAGTGCACTTGGGGCAATAACATCCTTAAGGTCTAGTACACCAGATTCGTATATTTCCTGAGGAAGAATAGCAGTGACTGCCCTATCTTGCTCCCTTTTTTTTCCAAATAATCCGTCTAAAAATGACATAATTTTTATTTAAAACTAACGATTTGCTATTAACCCTTGAACGTTCATTGGTTTTTCCACTTCTCCTGGATTAAATATTTTGTAATAAAGTTCAACAAGCTCTTCTGTTCCAAGCGGAACCCCCCTGACTCCCATTCTAGTTAACCCTTGAACAACCACCTCCATCCGCTGTAATAACTGTGACCTGTTTTCCTCAAAGTTTTCTGTTGATGTTGTTTTAGGTCCAGTTGCTTTTTTAAGGATTCCTGACCAAACACCTTGCTTTGTTTGAATTAAAGATGGTGAATATGAAACAACGACAAAGAACGTTTTTGTCATTACGTTTACTGTTTCGGTAAAACTTTTTATAAATTCAATATATTCTTTTGTCTGAATTTTAAGCAGGTCATTTTTTTGTTCTTTGTAAACCGACTGAAGTAAATTAACATAAGGTCTGATATCTAGACGTCTTGACTCTGCCATTATCTGGATAGAAAAATTTATTGAGTTAAGAAAGTTTTGGAATTGATAGATGATTGCAGTTTGTTCATCCGCACTTTTTAGAGCAAAGTTTATAGAAGAAGTCATAATAACCCCTCTAAGTGAACCATCATTTAAGATAACTACACCATCACGGATTTCCTTTATGGGTACAAAATCTTGAGAACTTTTGGTTGCTACCATTTATTTAAAAGGGTTAAAGTCATTTTTATAATTATTTTGTTTAGGTTTCGGTATGTTTTCCATACTATTTTGGAGGGTTTCGTTAATGTCGAGGTTCCACGTGAGCTCTCGCAGTTTCGATGCGGACAGTTTAGGTACAAACATCTTAGGAATCTGTTCTCCTGGAGCCTTTCTCTCTTCCGCTTTCTTTGGTTCCTTTTTCCAAATATAAAGTTTGTCGGTAAGATAAAATTTTACTGCTGACTGTATTGTATCAAGAAAAGGCTTATTATTCACTTTGTAAAATGCAAGCGCGACAGAAATTGATATCATAGGAATAATAATCAAGATTGCAATAATGAATGGTAAAAATCTATATGCAACAAAACATATTCCTCCCCCACCTACAATATACACAAACTGTTTAAAAGTAAGTGGTCCAAATATTTTGTCTTCTATTTCAATAAATTGTGGAACTTGATACTGCATTGTTAGGGTTTAAGTGTGTGAGGGTTAAAGTGGATAAGTGTGTGGGGTTAAAAAGAGAAATGGTTCTTAAGTGGAAGAGTTTTTTAATTTATTTTTTATTTTAAAAATTATCGAACCCAATATCTTTTCAATTTCGACTACGTCACTTACAACTTCATTATATCTTTCTTTTGAAATTAAATTAAGTTTATTGGCAATTATAATTTGAGTTTCGAGTTCTGCGAGAGATCCTTTTGCAATTTTAGGAAAATTCAAATAATCCTTTGAAGTAGATCTTTGATAACCTTCTGCTATATTTGAACTTATTGATATTCCTGACCTGTTCATTTGAGAAGATAATACAAAACGTTCTTCAGAAGGAAAAAGAGAGGTGATTTGGTATATTTTTACTGCCAAATCGACAGATTTTTGCCAAACAATCAACTCTTTGAAATTATAAAGAGGCTTATTCATAACTTGTTTTTTTATCCTTACCCACTTTCTCCTCAGATCCTATTCCCTCCTTTCCCACTTAAACCCTCATCCCTTATACCCTTTTAAATCGCTTCTCTATACGGATCAATTTTTGTAGCAATTGGCACTGTGACCTCAACAGGTTTTGGTGTTATTGTGATTGACTCATTAATTATTTTTTTTGGGACTTCTTCGTGTGTGTAAACAACTTCAGATACTGTTGGTTTTGTCTCAATAGATATTTGAGGTACAGACTCTTTAGGAGTTGTTATTTCCCCACTTGTTCTGGTGGTTACAGGTTCGTTTTGAGGTGTTGGTACAGATTGTATGTGAGTATTCATTGTTACAACATTTGAAAGTTTGTCATCTTTAAAGAGACCAAGCATTCTTTCGCGAGCAAGTTTAAGGGTGCTGTCTATTTGAGGTTCCTCAACTTTTGTTTTTTCTGGTTCTGTTAATAAAGGGGTGTTTACAGTTGTTGTAGAAGTAGTAGTTTCATTATTTGGAGTTATCTTCCGTACCCTGGATTGCGCCGGGTTTTCTATTTCCGCTAGTAAATCGTTTCGATTAAGATTTAGCTCGTCTGGCTCGTCTGTTTCGTCAACATGTAGAAGAGTTTGAGGTTTGAAGGGGTTACTATGTTTGTACGTGTTTATCATCGTTTCCTTAACAGGAGCTAACACTTCGTTGTCTATTTCTCGAACCAGTTGGCTTACGTCAAGAGGGTTAAGTTTCAATTCTTTTATAATCTCCCCTTCCATATTTTTAGTAGCTATGATCCCCATGGCTGTATCCATAACAATGTCATGAACAACACCCGCATCATCCATGTGAAGTTTGTGCTTTATACACAAATCATATATTTTTTTAGACGTTTCATCAGAATACACAAAATCAAAGATTTCTCTAGGAAGTTTTGGATATA
>CAYLOB010000100.1:0-2185 GCA_964385205.1 uncultured Candidatus Saccharibacteria bacterium
GGAGAAGTACATAAAATAGATATTTCAGAGTATTATTTTTTATATTTAAAAAAGCCATAACGGTAAGTATTGAAATAAAAGGAATGACAGGAATTAGATATCTTGGTCCAAAAGACCAGCCACCTCCTGCACCACCTACAAAAGTACTATACACAAAAATAAACCATAAAGTTTCAAATAACATAAACCAAAAAAAAGGTTTTCTATTGCGAAAAAAAATTTGTACACCATAAAATGCGAATAAAAAAACTGGTGTAAAAACAAAAAGACTATTTTTGGGATGAAGGAATAGTGAGTGTATTCCATCGGGAATTGCAGCTGGATGGAAGGCGTTCTGTGCTGGTTTCAATCTTACTAACTTTTCATTGTGTGTAGTTAAAAATTTTAGATTATCTCCTGTGTACATGGGTAAAGCATTACTTATCTGAGTATAGTTATCGTATACTGCTTTGTTGTAAAAAATATTAAGTAAAAAGAAGATTAATAAAATAATACTTTGTATCAACACAAACATCTTACTTAGTTCATTTTTTCCAATCTTATCGACAATAATATATAAAATGAAAGGTAGAAGTAATAATATGTTTGGGTAATCAAATATAATCGCTATTCCATATGTACTAAAAATCAATATCTGCCAGATGAGTTTTTTCTCTGCTTTTTCCTCTCTGAAAAGGCTATAGAACATAAACAGAAGAAAAAAAGTTGTAATTTGGTGTTGAAATATAGAAATCGCATAAGGCCAGGCTGTAGAACAAAAAGCGTATATAAATATAACCAAAAATGATTTCATAATCGAGAAGGAGATAATTTCTCTACAAATTTTGTATAGCAGTAGTATTGATAGGATGGCAAAAAATACCATGGTGATATTTGTAAATAAAATACCCATATTTACTGTCGATCCGAGTAGATACATGGGTATGATAGTTAGTGCAACTCCGGGTGGAAAAAAGCTATAAAAATTACCTTTATAGTATCCTACATCTGGAACTGCTAGATCAGCATAATCTTTTGTCAGTATCACCGATTTATTGTGTAAGATTGAAAGCATGAGTACGTAGGAAGAAATAGTGTGTGGAGCATCAAATACAATCTCAGTAGAAATTTTTCTTTGGTCTACGATGGATTTTGCATCTGTAAAGTTACCTAAAACTCCTTTTACTGTTAGTAGGTAAAGAATGATGATTATCAAAATAATAAATGGAAAAATCTTTTTCATGATTTAGATTTTTTTTGTAGAAGAATTAATTTTCCAAACAGTAGTTGATGTGTAAAATAATGATAAGAATTTAATTGATATACGAAGTACACAGTATGCGGTTCCTATAATAGGTTGTTTGATGCAGCCCAATAGTAATATTTTAGCAATAGCTAATCCACTGATTTTATATTGCTTAAGAAATTCTGGAGAAAAATAGGCTTTCATTGTGTGTTTGTCATAGCGCATATGTTGATTGGTGTAATCTCGGAGGTTTCCTGGAAGTTTGTACTGTATTTTTGCCTCTTCAGCAAAAAAAATAGGATAACCCAAATGTTGTGCCTGGCAAGCTATATACATATCATCTGCTGGAGTGTCTGGGATAGTTATTGTGTGTGCAATAGTTGAAGCTATGGCAAATAATCTACCATTACAATCATATGCTGGACTTTTCTTTCTTATACAATCACGGATCTTTTTCCAAGAAGTGTCTCCAAAGTAGGCCACTTGCTCCATGAAATTTGTGGGATTGATAGGGACGGGATTTGAACATACTAGTTTCTGTTTTCCATCCTTAAAATATTCAAGCAGGCTTTGAATTGTGTACTCATTATGTATATAACAATCTGCATCTACACCTACTAATATTTCGGAAGTAGTTTTGAGTGAAAAAAACATGTTTTCAAAATGAACTTTCGTAGTTCGTTTTGGCTCGTACCAAATTTCAATTTTTTCATTATTAAAGGATTCGACAATTGATTTTGTTGAATCATCTCCTGAAATTGCAATAATTATTTTTTCTATAATAAACCCATTAATTTTTTGGTCTACTATTGAGTCAATTGTTTTCTTTATATTTTTTTCCTCGTTATAGGCAGGTACAAATATAGAAATTTTCATAAATTTTTACTTTAATAAACTTACAAAACGATTATATGATACTTCCCAGTCAAATTGTTTTGACCATTGGAGTGCGTTTGTTTC
>CAYLOB010000100.1:2195-3198 GCA_964385205.1 uncultured Candidatus Saccharibacteria bacterium
AGTATCTGTGATTATATCAAACAATGCTGAGGTTAGGGCTTCAATATTTTCGGCTTCGTAAAGAATCCCAGTTTCATTGTGTCTAATTGAGTCTCGAAGTCCTTCAGTATTAGATCCGATAGCGATTGTACCACTTGCGTTTGCTTCGATGACGCTAATACCCCATCCTTCATGAATGGATGGATAAACTAGTACCCAGGATTCTTGAAGTATTGTTTTTTTTACCTCTTCAGATACAAAACCTTTAAATTCGATTGATTTTTCAATGCCTATTGAGCTTGCAATCTTTACGAGAGTATTCTGTTCTTCTCCTGTCCCTGCTATGATGCACTTTGCTTCGGGTATTTTTTTATGTATATTTGAAAATGCAAAAATAAGATCATCTATTTTTTTATATTTCTTTAGTCGACCCAGGTAGAGTATCGTAGGATACATCGTCTTTGGTCCAGGTGAAAATAAATTATGATTTATACCATTGTAGATTAAATCGATATTCCTTTTTATACCCAGTGTATTTCGCAGGGAAAAAATTGTAGAAGGTGATACTGACACGAACCCGTGTTGGCTGTATATCATAGGTGTAATCTTTTCTAAAAGTATTCCAAAGTATTTAATAAGTATGTTTGGCGAATAATATCTAAATATTTCTTGATGTACATGATGAACTACGTAAATTATTTTTTTAAAGGAATAGAGTGGTGAAAAAAAAGGTATACCGTTTTGACAGTCAATAATAATGTCGGTTTTTTTACGAAGCTTGAATATGTAGTAAAAAAATCCCCAAACATATACGGTTAGCCACGAACCCCTTCTAATCATTTCAATACCGTCCACAATTTCTTTGTGAGGTAAACGTTGGTCGCTTGAGGCAAACCATGTTACTTTATACCCGTCTCTAACCAGTCTTCGACCTAACTCATAGGCAAAAATTTCTGCTCCACCAGCGTGTTGATTTTTTATATCACGCCAATTCAGTATAAGAATACGCAACATTTGATATACA
>CAYLOB010000101.1:0-3167 GCA_964385205.1 uncultured Candidatus Saccharibacteria bacterium
GATACGGTGCCATTATTAGTTATTGAATACATCATTTTCTGCCCTGAACTCCATGAACCTGTTGGATTATTTATTATTAATGAATTTGTTTGCCCAGTTACAATATACATATCAGTTGTATTTGTATTTATCGAAAAAGAAGCAACAGACACAACCGACGTTACTCTAGGTATATTTGTACCAGTAGAACCCTGAACACCCTGTGGACCCTGTGGACCAGTAGATCCTTGTGCTCCTGTTATTCCTTGTGGACCAGTTATACCTTGAACACCTATATCACCTTGTGGACCAGTTACACCTTGTGCCCCCGTCATTCCTTGTGAACCAGTTATACCTTGAACACCTTGTGGACCAGTATATCCTTGTTCTCCTGTTATCCCTTGTGGTCCAGTTATACCTTGAACACCTATATCACCTTGTGGACCAGTTACACCTTGTGCTCCCGTAATTCCTTGCGGACCGGTTATACCTTGGGCGCCTATATCACCCTGTGGACCAGTTACACCCTGAGGTCCTGTTGGGCCTGTCAAACCTACTGCACTAGTTGGTATGCTGCTATGCAAGTGCGAATAGGTATTATCCTCAGAGTACAATATTAATGTACCAGGAGAACTATTAGCATTAATAACTATCACATCTAATAAAAATCTATCTGTTGAGCTAAATGTAAAAATTGTTCCAACAAAACTTGTAAATATATACTGAGCACTAGAATATATACCAGGTGGTGTTACACGAAGAGTATTAGTTGTTAATAACAACTGATCTCTTCCTGTAATATATTTATAAACATTGAAATAAACATCAAAATCTAAATTACACCCAAACCATATATTAGCATCCCATAATCCTGGAGAGAATAAGCTCAAATTTGGTTCACCCATTGGTGTCAACCAACTCGAATGTGTTGAATATATAGACTCAGTTCCTATAATGCGTGTTATGGGAGTAGACGTGGTCACTCCGTTCGGAACACTACTTAATTCATAAAATGTTGATTGAGTTCGAGAAGCATTAAGATAATAAATAACACCACCACTACCGCCATTATTACCTTGATAACCTTGCGGACCAGTTACACCTTGAGCACCCTGTGTACCAGTCACACCTTGCGTACCCTGTACACCAGTAGCACCCTGAACACCTGCGCCAGTAGCACCCTGCGGACCAACAGGCCCTTGGTCACCTTGCACACCAGACGCCCCCGTTGGACCTTGCACGCCTGCACCAGTAGCACCCTGCACACCAATAGGCCCTTGTGTTCCTTGGGAACCGGTAGGCCCTTGAACTCCTTGGGAACCGGTAGGCCCTTGTGGACCAGTAGGTCCTTGTACTCCTGGTGCACCACCACCACTACTATCTGTACTATTTGATAAATTTATATTTATTATATTACCATTACCATCATATAAAACATTACCAATTATTTGCACTAAATTCGGATATATTTCAGGCAATAATTGGTTTATTTTACGTTTATTAGACATAGAAAATGCGTTTTTACTATATATAAATTTTACGAGTATTTGTTAAGAATACCTATTTTTGGTATGGTCATATTAATATGACTATTCATTTGTTCTTTATTAACATTTGCAAAACGGTTTAAAATACCCAGATTGCGTTCATACAATTTCATATCTATTTTAGCTTTTTCATGATTAAAATGGTAACACTTATTAGGTAAAGTAACATGATTTAACAACATTTTAACCTTCAATGATTGAAAATCATCTTCTGCACCCCAACCAATGAAATCTTCATTCCATCCACCAATTTCTTGTAATTTATCTTTTCTAAACATGATTATACCACCACACAATGGCACTTTTTGTATATCATCTGCTGCATCACCTCTACCTATTCTATTAATTTGAAGAATACTATTTATATCCATCATTGATTCTTGTGGACTTAAATCAATAACCGAATTATAAGGATTAACAACATCATACGAATTAAGCATATTAGCAGCCTCAATAAACGCACCTGGGTTCATTATTAAATCCGAATCTCCAAATATAACAACTGGAGTTTTTACATATTTTGTAGCCACATTAAAAGCCCATGCTTTATTAAAAGGCATATCAGTTTTTAGAAAAATATGTTTTAATCTCAAATTTAATTCTGCTATTTTTGAGTACGAATCTTGCTCAACTAATATTATTTCCATACCTTGAAATGGAGCCAACCATTCCAAAATTCTTCTTAAATTCATTAATCTGTCAGCTTTATGTTTATAAGCTATAACGTAGGTTATATTAGGTACATTAATTATATTCATTTTGTTTTTTTTTATTTTTATTTAAGCCAAATTCATTGTCACCTAGCTTTTAACAGTATTTATATTTTTATTAAGAATAAACATTTCTACATTATTACAAATAGTAGTTTGTTCCTTAAATAATTCCTTCGAAAACATATATGCCGTATTTTTATATTATACAAAAAATACGGCATATGTTTATATTATATCCTAAATTATCCGAATATTAGACCAGGTGATTTATAAGCGGGTTGCTCAACTATTTCCAACATTTGATTTGGAGTAAGAGAACCGACATTCCAACCTTTCTTACGTGCATATTCAGTCATAAACTTCTCACGTAACATTTGTATGTCTTCTTTACCTAAATTACCTGTACTTTTTATTAAATTGTCCATAATGTAATTTTCTTTTATATATTAAAAAATAATTTTGTAAATTGATAAAAAAATCGTATCTTTACATGTAAAAATGCTATATAGGAAATGGTTATAAAAATGAAAGGCAGACTGAATTTCCAGCCAGAAAATAAAACGAAAAAACATAATAAACAAGATTGGAAAAAAACAGCAATGATCATGCTAAAATGTGATTTAGATAATTATTATGCTTGGTTTCTTGAAAAAAGATTTGGTCTTGAATTTGTTAAAGTTTTAAGAGGTGCTCATATAACTATAATTTCAGACAAAATGGATTCTAATGTTTTTGAACAAGCATCTAAATTATTCAACGGTAAGGAGATAACATTTTTCTATGAAATTGAACCAAGAACTAATAATAAACACTGGTGGTTAAGAGTGCATTGTCCAGAAGCTGAAGCTATACGAGAAGCATTAGGGTTAACAAGAGAACCTTATTTTGGATTTCACTTAACAATTGGCTACGTAAATGAAAAAAATAT
>CAYLOB010000102.1:0-3164 GCA_964385205.1 uncultured Candidatus Saccharibacteria bacterium
CGAGAGTAGTGGCGGGAATAGAGATTTTCGTAGTAATAACGCTAATAATCATCGGGATTCTCATAATAGTAACGGCAATCAAAGAAGTCACAGCATAACACCTGGATATAGCAATGGAACAAAACCAGTCTCACAATTAGTAAAACAACAAGCAACCAACGAAAGAGAGAATGCGCTTAGAAAAGCTGTGTCGCTTAGTTATTTAAAACAAACAGGTAAAATAAATACAGAAAATAAAGACAAAAAGGCGCCAAGCAATGAACATTTAGCTGACCTACGTGCCGCCCTTCAAGGAATCATGAACGATGCTTCTATCTCTCATGAGCCACAAAAAGTATCCGTTACGGAACCTGTCAAAAATTCTTACGAAGAAAAAAAAATTGAACAACAACACGTAGTAGACCAAAAAAAAGAACCAGATGTTGTTAATGAGGAAAATAAAGAAAGTGTTAAGGAAGTGCCAGAAGAAGTTTTAAGAAAAATTCTTAATTCTGAAGATTAACATGTTTTTGGGTGTTACTATTTTGGTTATTGTGTCGGGAATTATCTCTACAATTTTTTTTCTAAAAAGTAGTAAGGAGCAATTTTCAGAAATATCTCAAATTGCGAAAGAATTTGAGATTACCGAAATAAATGATTAAATAGAGAAATGAATCAAGAAAAGCCAAAAATCCTCATATTTTCAACAGCTTTTCACCCATTTGTTGGTGGAGCAGAAGTTGCGATAAAAGAAATCACAGACCGTCTTCCTGACTTCGAATTTCATATGATAACTGCTCGATTAGACAAATCTTTGCCTAAGTGTGAAAAAATAGGTTCCGTAACTGTTCATAGGATTGGCTTTGGTATTCCAGTTATTGATAAATTAATGCTTCTAAAATTTGGTGCACTTAAAACTCTGTCTTTAAAAAGGAAACACAACTTTAAAGCATTTTGGTCTGTGATGGTTACTTATGCATCGTGGAGTGCTTTTTTTACTAATCTTGTAAGTTTCAAAAAAGTACCTGTCATATTAACTTTGCAAGAAGGTGATTCTGAACAGTATCTAAAAACAAAATGGTTTGGGCTGTTAAACATTTCTTGGCGGGTTATTTTAAGAGGTACAACAATCATCACTACTATTAGTAATTATCTGTCAGATCGTGCAGTGAAGTTTGGATTTAAAGGAAAGGTTAAACTGGTCCCAAACGGAGTTGATGTAGCAACTTTTTCAAGGGGTGTATCTAAAGAAATAATACAAAATACTCGCGAAGGTTTAGGGCTCAAACAAGACGATATTGCTTTAATAACCGCTTCAAGATTAAATGAGAAGAATGGCATAGGTGATGTAATAAAAGCTTTAGAATTCTTACCAGAAAATGTTAAGTTTTTTATTTTTGGTGATGGGGAGTTAAAGGATGATTTGAAAGATTTAGCAAAACTTAAAAACGTTTCAGATCGAGTTGTGTTTAAAGGTTTTGTTTCGCATGAAGAGCTTCCTGTATATCTAAAATCTTGTGATATATTTATCAGACCTTCGCTTTCAGAAGGTTTTGGTAATTCATTTGTTGAAGCTATGGCTTCAGGAATCCCTTGTATTGCAACTCCTGTCGGAGGAATTCCTGATTTTCTAAAGGACGAAGAGACTGGTGTTTTTTGTAAAGTTAATAATCCTAAAAGTATCGCAGATGCAGTAATGAAACTTGCTAATAATCCTGATTTGGCTTCAAAAATAAAACAAAAAGCGTTTGAAATGGTGAAGGAAAAGTATGATTGGAATTTGGTCGCTAAAGAAATGAGTAATATATTTAAAAATTTATGAAAGAACACTTATTTTTTAAAGGTAAAAGGGTGACACAACTTGGACTCGGTCTCTTAGGACGTGGGCTTAATGATGCTATTTTTATGCTTGAAAATGGTGTTGCAGATTTGATTGTTACTGACAAAAAATCTGCAGAAGAATTGGCGCCAAGTGCGGCGAAATTGGAAGGTTGTAAAAATCTAACACTTAGGCTTGGGGAACACGTTCTTTCTGATTTTGAAAACAGAGATTTTATTCTAAAAGGGGCGGGAGTACCTCTTGATTCAGAATTTATAGCTCACGCAAAAGAAAATGGAATTCCAATTGAAATGGATTCATCACTTTTTGTAAAACTTCTGCCAGAGGGTGTTACAACTATTGGAGTGACAGGAACCCGAGGTAAATCAACAGTAACTCATCTTATTGCACATATACTTAAGATTGCCGGCAAAAGCGTCCTTCTTGGCGGGAATATCCGCGACATGGCAACATTGCCACTTTTGAAAGAAGTTAAAGCTGGCGACTTTATTGTTTTGGAGCTTGATAGTTGGCAACTACAAGGATTTGGAGAAAGTAAAATTTCACCTCATGTCGCAGTGTTTACAACATTTATGGATGATCATCTCAACTATTATGGAGGAGACAGGGAAAAGTATTTTGATGATAAGGCGAATATATTTAAATTTCAAAATGAAAATGACTTTTTAATTTTCGGTGATGGACTTGATGAGTCAAAGCTCACAGCTAAAAGCCAAAAGCTAAAAGCTTGTATTTCTAATGTTTCAAAAGATTGGAAACCAAAAATAATAGGCGTTCATAATTTACTCAATATTGCCTGTGCAATGGAGGTGTGTCGAGTTCTCGGGATAAATGAAGATAAAATAAAAGAAGGGGTAGAAAGTTTTGGTGGAGTAGAGGGAAGACTTCAATTTGTGAAAGAGGTAAACGGTATAAAAATTTACAATGACAATAATGCGACAACTCCTGAGGCCACTATTGTGGCACTCAGAGCTTTAAGCTTTCAGCTTTTAGCTTCTAGCTTTGAAAACAAAAACTCAACACCCGAAAAAAATATTGTTCTATTGTGTGGTGGAGCAGACAAAGGTCTTGATTTAGATCGATTAGTGGAAGAAATAAATAAAACGTGTAAGACGGTTGTTTTGCTCCCTGGCTCTGGTTCCGAAAAGCTAAAAGCTAAAAGCCAACAGCTGAAAGCTTCGGTGGTTGAAGTTGCTAACCTAAATGAAGCCATTAAGACAGGGCTAGCTCAATGTACTCCAAATGATAACTTTCTCTTTAGTCCCGCTTTTGCATCTTTTGGAATGTTTAATAATGAGTATGTGCGAAACGATCTATTTCTGAAAATAGTCGATAGTCTATAGTG
>CAYLOB010000103.1:0-3158 GCA_964385205.1 uncultured Candidatus Saccharibacteria bacterium
TTTCCTGGAGTAGTTGGAGATGTAACATCTGAAGAAACTACGTTTCTTGAAGCAGAACATTGTGCAGTAGAGCCGGTACCCGCACAACTCCAAGAAGTTGTTCCACCTTGGCTTGGGTTTGCAGGTGATGACGGAGAAGCTGTTCCTACGGAACAGAGGGATCCGTTTGGAAATTGTTCTCCTGCTGTATAGGTTCTAGCTGCTGAACCACAGGTTCCGGTAGTCGGAGGAGTGACAATAACTCCTGCGTCATTGTAGAGTTCGGAGATTTGGGAAGAATTGAGGACACTGTTATAAATACGGAAATCGTCTACATTACCTGTAAATGAGTAATCAACGGAATTACCACCATATCTGTCCCAACCACTTATCGCAAAATGCATTGGCGATGTAGATAAGGTAGGATTCCATCCGGTATTAACTTCTAAATCACCGTCTACATAAAGCTCTGCCGTAGTTGAAGTAAATACACCAACAATATGGTGCCAAGAATCATCTTTAATGTTTGTGGTCCCCTCTTGTCCAAATGAGTTTGTTACAAAAATTGTAGCCTTTCCAGAGGAGCCAATACCAATTCCTTTCATATCACCTGAGTTATACAATCCCGCTACGGCTTGAAATACAGTCACACTTGTTGAGGGCTTTACCCATACGGAAATAGTAAATGGGTATCCTGAAATACCGGAAGATGTTGTCGTACGAACAAAACTTCCATTTAACAAGTTAATACCGTCACTTATTCTTCCTGCCCCATACGTCGCTCCCCCCACCACAGTTCCATTGTTACTTCCTTTAGAGTCATTCGCATTACTTTCGAATCTATAGTGAGCAACTAAAGAAGAATCAAAGTCCGCAACAGCTGCATTTTGATTGTTACGAAATATATTAAAAGAAGCTACCAGTCTTTGAAGAGATTCTAATATAGAAGAAAGCTGTGAATTGTTTGCTTGTACTTGCGCATGTATGTTCGGGGCAATGAAGGTAAGAATAGCTACAACAAGAAGAGAGAAAACAATTTTTTTGGATTTCATTTTGTAATTTGTAGTTAATAGATAAACGCATATATATTTTCGCATTTAAGAAGAGGGAGTGCAATGATATATTTCTAAAAATACATCATTTGACAAATAAGCCATTTTAGTGTACCATTCAAAAAGTAAATATGCGTCCCCTCCTTAGTGGACGCTTTTCTCTTACCTAAAAAGATTGGTTTATGGAGAGCGTTCGAAACAAAAAGTTTCCGCCAAAGAGGGTGCGGAGCACATTACTGCTTCGGTTGAGCTGTCGAGCTCAATTGATTCGCCTTCAAAATCCAAAAACATGCGATTTTGGAAAGCAATAGGTCTAGGAATTGGCCTTTTAGTAATAAGAATCATGATGCCTGAAGTTTTCGATGGCATCAAGAGCACCCTCTTAGCGCTCTTTTCTACCATGCAAGATGCACTTGCAATTTCAACTGAAGTGCTCCACCATGGTCAGACCGCGGCCCTTTCATACCCACATATTCCATCGGTATAAAAGAAGCCAAACAAAAACCGCCCCTTAAAGGCGGTTTTGTGTTTTCTAGATTCTCACTTCTAAATTCAAAGTTCTATTATTTAGAAAAAGGGAAACCTAACATCTCAAGGAAAGCTCGTGTATGTTCTTTTTTCTTTGAACTAGTGACAACTGTGATAGCAAGCCCAAACACATCTTTAATATCTTCTTCTGCAGTCTCTGGGAAAATATTATGTTCTTTAATACCAATAGTCATGTTACCCATTGCATCAATAGCAGTTGCCTTCAATCCTCTAAAGTCTCTTGTTCGAGGAAGTGCAATGTTTATAAGCTTCTCAAGAAAATCATACATTCTTGACCCACGAAGAGTTACTTGAAGACCAACCGCGTCACCCTGTCGCACTTTAAAACTTGCGATTGATTTTTTTGCATTTCTTACAGATGGCTTTTGACCAGCAATTCTTGAAAGTCTTTCTGCAACAAACTCCTTTCTTTTTTTATCAGAAATTTTCCCAGTACCAATTGATAGAACCACCTTTTCAAGTTTTGGTGCTTGCATTACATTTTTAAAACCAAAATTTTCTTTCAGAACTTCAAATGATTTTACTTCTTTTTCTTTTATAGTTGCCATATATTTTTAGATTTCCTTACCTGTCTTTCGCGATACACGGACCTTCTTATCGCCTTTTATTTTAAAACCAACCCGAGCTCTCTTACCACCTTCAACAAGCATTACGTTTGAAATATGAATTGGAGAATTTAAATCTACAATTTGACCTTTCTGTCCACTTTTTCGAGGTCGCGCATGTTTCTTTTTTGTATTAATACCAGAAACAAGAACTAAATCCTTTTTAGGAAATGTTTTTAGAACTTTTCCTTCTTTTCCAGAATCTTTTCCTGCAATAACTATTACATTGTCATCTTTTCGTATTTTCATATATTTTTTTATTACACGATTTCAGGTGCTAGAGAGGCAATTTTCTGGAAACCAAGGTCTGCGATTTCTCGAGGAATTGGACCAAAGATTCTTCCTGCCAAAGGATCCTTCTTTTCCTTTTCTAGGATTACAACTGCGTTTTCATCAAATCTTATATAAGATCCGTCTTTTCGTCTTAGTGGTTGCTTTTGTCTTACAACAACAGCTTGAAGAACGTCCTTTTTCTTAACACTCTTTCTAGGTTCTGCTTTTTGAACAGAAAGGATAACAATATCTCCAATACCTGCGTACCGTCTTTTTGAACTTCCAAGTACTTTGAATATTCTTCCGATTTTTGCACCGGAGTTATCTGCTATTTGAACTAATGTACGTGGCTGAATCATATTATTTTCTTATGCTATTACTTTAAAGTGTTTATCTTTTGAAATTGGAGCACATTCTTCGATAGTTGCTTTGTCTCCAACTTTTTTGGTATTTCCTTTATCATCCGCCTTATATTTCTTACTTCGTTTTATGAATTTTCCATATTTTGGCGCTTTAATAAATCGTTCTATCAAAACAACACAAGTGTCTTTCATCTTGTCACCAACAACCTTACCTGTCATTACTTTTTTTCTTGTTTGTGTTTTTTCCATGTTAATTGATTATTTAGAAAGTCTTAAAGCATTAATTTGTGTAAGAATTCGTGCAATATCTTTTTTAAGAACATTACCTGATTTTACGT
>CAYLOB010000104.1:0-3154 GCA_964385205.1 uncultured Candidatus Saccharibacteria bacterium
TATAACCAGCAATTTCTTCACCCTCTTCTGCTATCAATATTAACTCTTGTTCATCAAAATCAACTAATTCATTATTATCTGATATTAGAAACTATGCTAAATATGTTTTAAGAGAAGCTCCCGATCTTGAGAAGATAAAATTGTTAGGCTGTCTGAAAAGCAAAATTGAATTGAAAAATAAATTAGTTAACCTTTCTTAAAGCAATCCTCGTTTTAATAATATCGCTTTTAATGTTCCTGAATCGTCTTTTAGTTCTCGGATTTGTTTCACTTTTGCATCATTAACAAATTTACTCCAAAAATTCATCTTTGCTAACAGTTCTGGATTTTCAGTTTTTGATTCTTTTGTTATTTCTATAAGTGTTTCAAGTGGCATATATAATTCACCATTATTAGTGTTACTTGCAAAAAAAGGGTCGCTACGAAATACATCATCCAAATCAACCCAGTCTTCTTCAATTGGTAAAGATTTCCAATAAAGCTCAAGAGCAAAAGGATATTTAACCAAATTATTCAAAGCAGATTTTCGAATCTTCTCTATTTCATTAGAATCCATTATAGAACCTGACCATCCTTGATAAAATACATAAAAGAAATTTTCTTCTTTTTCATAAATTACCTGATTACCTGAAAGATATCGTTTATCAGCATCTTCAAAAACAGCTTTAATTAGAGATTTAAAATCAGTTGCGTAGTATTGAAATATTTTTTGGAAAGTTGTTTCAAGCCTTAAATGAATTTCACTTCCACCACCTCTTTCATTATTAACCAAAGAATTTAAAACTATGTATTTCGCACCTATATTTACTAATGGCGACAGAAGGACACTTTTCAAACAATCAAAAACTGTACTAAGTGTATTCGAAGGAACTTCTTTACTTTTATCTTTTTCAGTTAAATTAACAATTTGAAAAGTAAATTGATAGATTATTTCATCCAAAATCGTATCGCTGGTATTAAGTGGTTCAATAGGAATATCACCTTTGGTTAGACGCTCTGTCATTTCTTTAATTACCTCCAAATACATACTTTCAGTAGCTCTAGGTGCATCAAATAAAAAACGTGCATAGCCAGCAAGATCTCTTGGGTTTAATTTTGATAGAAAATTAGAAGAATTGTTGCTTTTATGTTTTGTATAAATTTGAGAATACTTTCTATAACTTGTATCTACACTATCTGAGACCAAGGAAAGATAATCATGCATTATTTCTGGATATGATGTAGTTCCAAAATAATTTATTTTAGTTTTATTATCGTTTTCTCTTTTTATAAAATCAAAATAATAATACATTACAAGACCAATTAGTTTTGGTACAACTTCTTTATCAGAATCATTTAATTTAACTCCGGATATTTCCTCGATCCAATCTATAATATTCCTTTTTTTTTCTTTCAATTCTCGACTTAAAAAGTACGCTTCGTAACTATCACCCTGAGATTCTGATACAAACAAATGAATTGTTTTAGAGAAGAAATCAATAAGGTATGGATATTTCACCTTTATATACTCAAGAGCAAGAATATCACTGAATCGTATAGAATCTTTCTTTTGCAGATTATTTGTTCCATCACGAAATGCTGCAAAAAAGAAATATGTAGCATTAACAATCCTTCCAATTACACGTGGTGATTCTTGCACGAGTAATCCAAGAATAAAATTTAAAGCTTCTATATGCTTTCCAATGAACGATATAGTAGGATCAGAAAAAGTATTGGGATTTACCTGCTCATCAATTCTCTGGATTTCCTCATCGGTTATTAATTTATCTAATAAATTAATAACAAAGTTTGTTTTAACTAATGAATCGACAGGAGGAAGAAACACCTTATATGCAATACTTTTTGGATCAAAATAAAAGAAAGTCTTAAGTAAACTAGCGCGAGAATCTTCTTTCTCATGCATGTCTAAATATTGCCTTAGATCTGGTTCAGAAATACAAAATATAAAAACAAGCTTTATAGGTAAACCTAACCTCCCTTCACCCTTAAATCTTTCTATTATCTCCAGAACACGATATATTTCATCAATTTGAGCCCGTTCAATTTCATCGATCATTATTATCCACATATTCTCACTTATTTGTGGAATATTACCAAACAATGCACCAACATTATCAGAAACAAATAGTGGTTTAGGGTTCTTAAAATAAGTATCAAAGACAACTGCTTTTGTTTTTATTAAACCTCTATTAAAAAGCGCTATAATATTAAAAAAATCTGAAAGAAAACCTTGTCCCGCTTCACGTAAAATTGAATACATAAACGGTAGACAAGATGTTATATCAACCTTTGGGTATCTATTTGCTAAAGTTTCTAACCATCGTTCTGAAAATAATTTTGAGAAATCTTTCACTTCATTTGTTTCTGTAAGTGATATATATGTGTAAAGCGTTTTTTCACTATCTAGATTTTCAATAATCATTCGGGCATAAGAAGATTTACCGAATCCGAGATTACCATACAGACCGACCACAC
Source organism: uncultured Candidatus Saccharibacteria bacterium (assembly GCA_964385205.1). Lineage (GTDB taxonomy): Bacteria > Patescibacteriota > Minisyncoccia > Phycocordibacterales > CAIRYW01 > JAUPVJ01. The sequence continues at coordinate 2,476 of CAYLOB010000104.1, forward strand.
TAACATAATCCTTTAATTTTAGTAATCCCTGACTTGCGTTTTTTGCCGGTACTTTAAAACCGAGCTTGTCATCAACAGCACTTACAGAACCAGATGCAAAAGTATTGAATGATAAATCAATCTCCTTAACATATTTTTCAATTACGAATTTAGTGAGTAAAATTAGCAAACTAATAATTAAACCTACCCACCAATATGTTAGTGACCCATTCATAAAATCAATACCTGACCAAAGAATACATAGGTCAATAGCACCCCAATATAAATAAAAAACCCAAGATGGTTGGTTTCGCAACCCTTGTTTTTTTATAAGATTGATTGGTCGAATGAAATAGATGACTACAACAGAAACAAATACAGTTAACTTCGTCGAGTAATCGCCAGTTACCCAAGATAGTTTAGGTATAATAAAAAAGGAAGCGACAATTGTAACAGGTATCCAAAAAAGTAAACCTTTCAAGATAAATCGTTTTGTTTTTGAAAATATCTCAATCAATTTAGTAAAGATTTATCCCTATTAAGATTTATTAAATAGATTCTAAAAAATCGAGAAAATGATGCTCTTCGGAGTCTGAAACTGTTTCAAAGTGGCGGACCCACGAGGACTTCGACCCTTAAAAAGTCAGTGTACCCCGATTGGATAATTAATCCCACGAGGACTCGGTCACGCATAATTTTC
>CAYLOB010000105.1:0-3103 GCA_964385205.1 uncultured Candidatus Saccharibacteria bacterium
ATATTTCTTACGATGTACGCAAGATACAAAAGTAATAATATGGCGATAGCACAGATTACTTTATCTGTTTTAGGTATGTATGCTTCCATTTTTAATTTACGATATGATTTTACTTAATCAATTAATTTTTCTTAATAAGTATTCCACGCACGCTAATCCGTGAGCATTTGCAATCTTCTCACAAAATATACGTTTTCCAGCAAAATAATTGATTATCTCATCCGGACCAGCGTACTCATATGGATAACCACCAATCCAATCAATTACATTATGATGCCAATTCATTCCTCGTCGTTTAAAAGATTTCATCCTTTTAAACGGATTCTTCATCGCAATTAATGAATCTAAGAAAAAATAAACTACATAGCAATAAAAAATTATCTTTTTCCCAAATGAACCAGAATAATTATATAATTTCTTTACTTTAAGCCAGAATTCCGATGTTCCAATCCATCGACTTCGACAACGATTATATATTGCCAAATAAAAAATACTTTCACTTTTTAAAAGAAAGCTCACGTTATTGAAGGCTCGGTACATATCACCAGTATGATGAAGTACCCCCCAGGAATAAACAATATCAAACTGTCCTAAGGATTGAATAAACTCACTATCTAACGCGGACCCCTTAACAACTTTCCAGTTATTAGATCCTCCGTATTTTTTTCTCAACTCATCAGTACATGCTATAGAATTCTCATCAACATCAACGCTTATTACCTCTTTAGCACCTAAAAGAAAAGCAGCGAGAGAGAAAAGTCCACTCCCACAACCTATATCTACGAAAGTCTTTCCTTTTATCTTATCGATCCCGCCAATAAAATCAACCAGAGAAGTTTTTGCAAGATCTACTCGATCATTACTAAATGAAGTATTTACAAAGTCTTTCCAATTTTTTCCGAAACTAAATGATTTCTCCTTTTGATAAAAATCTTCATATTGAACTGACTCCATAACTTTTCACTCTAAAAATGTAAATAACAACGCTAAACTGTTGCAAAACTAAAATTGCATAATATAATCAGTAATGGCTTTTTATAGCCTTTATAGTATACTCCAAATATGCCCTCGAAACAAATTTTCACCTCAAAAGTCATCCTTTTCAGCATCCTTTCCCTTTTTGTGATAAAAGGAGTGGTTTTGAGCCTGCTCATGCCGTCCTTGCAAAATCCCGACGAGCAAATCCACTATGGCACCGTTCAGTTTCTGGCCGAACCAACAACCAAAGACTGGCCTATTCAGGATATCAAAAAGCGAGTTACTAATGCAGCAGATATCTCGACCTACGGTCTTTCTGAAGAAATTATCCGTTCTGCCCAAGCCATCCAGTTTGATGAAATAAAATTTGAGAAGCAAAATATTCAAAACTTCTCTGCCACTCATTCCTTGGAAACGGAACATTGGAGACGCTACATCGATACCTATCCCGCCAATATATCCGGTACCAGATCCATCTACTATGTGGTTGCCGCGGAAATTGAAACGTTCTTTGCCGAAAGTGACATTTTCACGCGCATATTCATGGCTCGTTTGCTCGCGGTCCTCTTTGGTCTTGGTACTGTTTTTCTGGCCTATCTGATCGCCAAAAAAATTGGGCTTTCCGAGGATGTAGCCCTCCTCTTCACGGCGCTCGCCGCTTTCCAGCCGATGTTTTCTATCACGGCTGCACAAGTCAATATTGATATTGCTCTCGTCTTTGCTTTTTCCCTCTTTCTCTATGCAGGAGTCTGTATTTTAAAAGGTGGCCTCAATGCTAGAAATGCCGTCGCAGCGCTCTTGGCTGCACTGCTCGGCCTCTACTCCAAAGGACCCGGTATCGTACTCCTTGTCATGCTCTATCCCCTCTTTGGCTGGGGAGCCTACCAAGTACTCAAACTCCCGAAAAAGCAATTCCTGATGCGTCTCATCGGTACAACTATTCTCCTTTTTGTGCTTGCTTTTCTCGTAATTCCTAAAAACTATTTCATCGACATCACTCGATCCTCTACTCCATCACAGTTTCACTCTCCTCTCATATCAATCGGAAAATACCTCGATAAAACGTTGACCCCCGGAGGGCTCCGTGATACGACGCTTTCCTATTGGGGACACTTCGGCTGGCTCGACCATGCCCTCCCAGACTGGTCCCTTACGATCATTGTCGTCACAAGTATTATTGGTTTCTCTGGAACTCTCTGGTATCTTTTTTCACGAAAAAATTTGGAATACCTCCCCGAACGAAAATACATCATTTTCTTTTTTGGTATGATTCTCGCTCTTCAAATAGCCATACGATTCTATGACTGGCGCGTTTTTGATTATTCAGGACAAATCCTCATTGGCCAGCCTGGTCGCTACTTCCTCCCTAATCTCATCGCTCATATCCTCATTATCGTCACAGGACTCGGCTTTCTTTTTCGTGAAAAAAACAAATTTTTCTTTCTCATGAAAATCCTCGCTCTTGCCATGATTCTGCTCCAGCTACACGCCATCATCAACATCATTATCCCGAGATACTATCTGTAGTATGAAAAACACTCCTGAACTCAGAGAAACATACCGCACCAAGATTCTTTTCATGCTGTTTCTTATTGGAATAGTCGCTATTTTCTGGACGTTTCTTTCCAATTTTGGGCTCGGAGAATCCGGTTACAACTTTCTTGGAAAAACAAAGAAAGTAACTCTTTCACCAGGAGCCCCTATCACGCAGACTTTTACGGCTCATGAAAAAAATCTCTCTCAGATACGGGTCGCGTTTGGCAATGTGCACCTACGTACTGGAGAAACTATCGAACTCAGTATCATGGATGAAAACTGCCAAGAAACACTGACTACAACTGCCTTCAAAAAGAAACCCCTCGAACAAGGTACCTACACCGTTTTTTCATTTCCTCCTATCCAAGATTCAAAGGATAAAAAATTCTGCTTTATGGCCACGTACCTTTCTGAGGAAAACAGAAAAGGCGACAAGCCGTACCTCGCCGCCATAGATGAACCCAGTACAACCTTTTCCGATCGGACGCTCACAGATACCAACAGAAACACAGCCTACGAAAGCCAGACTCTATTTCTGCGACCTGCCTACACGAGCGGCACACTTTCAGGTGACCTCTCTCGTCTCGTC
>CAYLOB010000106.1:0-3092 GCA_964385205.1 uncultured Candidatus Saccharibacteria bacterium
ATGCAAGTGTTGGAGAAGTTTCTAATGAAGAACACCATCTAGAAAACTGGGGTAAGGCAGGAAAGAGTCGATGGAAAGGTGTACGACCAACTGTTCGAGGTACTGCCATGAACGCTGTGGACCACCCATACGGAGGAGGAGAAGGGCGACAAGGACGAGGACTAAGGCGAGCTAAGACTGCGACTGGACGACCAACAGGAAAGGGTCAGAAATCTCGAACTCCAAAGAAATATTCAAATCAATTTATAATCTCAAGACGAAAAGTAGGCAAAAACAGGTAATTTATATAAATTATATGTTCGCCCGAACAAAAAAACTGCTGTATTATCAGCAGTTTTTTGTTTTAGGGAAAAGCAAGATAAAAGGTCACTCCAGAAAACACTATTTCAAGAGCCGTTAAAATTCTACTCGACATTATTTTCTTACGAGCGAAGCGAATTAGAAAATAAGAAGTACTCTTGTGGTGGAATTTTAACTTCTACTCGCCCTGGTCGTTCCTTACAGGAACAGTACACCTTTTGGACATAATTTCGCTTCGCTCAATTCTGCCTCAAAAGGTCTTGCATTTGGGCCCCAACCCAAACTCACTCGTAAATCTCTTGAAACAGCGTTTTCTTCGTTTAAATGGTGGGCGCGGCTTTATTAGGATGACCTTGCTAAAGATTGATTTATGTTGTAATTTTACTTATCTATGAATGATATGATCTTTATAGAAAAAGGCAGAGCAAAGTTTGCTCGAATCGTAACAAGCCTGGTGCCAGGTCTCACGATTGATGGCTCGTCATTTCGATATTATGGAGCTCTCTTTTCGGACGCTCGAGTGCTCTGTATGTTGAAAGAAGAGGTTGAAAAAAGAACCAATAAAACAGGTGCCCCGGAAACCCACTCTTAGGCTTCCAACGCGAAACGGAGGACACGCGCATTTGTCCTCCAACCCATTAAGAGCGCAAAATTTGTTTTCTTTGAGGTTGAAACTCTTGAAATACCGTCCAAAAGGGCGGTTTTTTATTTGACATTATTTAATAGTTTGATAGTATGTGATTCAAGCTCTACAGAGGGCTATTTTCTTTGGAAAACAAGGAAAATTTCAATATAAATTTTAAATTATGGCACGATCAATTAAAAAAGGACCATACGTCGACGAAAGGCTTCTATCAAAGATTGCTGGTAAAAGGCCGTCTGAAAGTGGAGTAGTGAAGACTTGGTCACGAAGAAGTCAAATTTCACCAGAAATGGTTGGATTTACTTTTGGAGTACACAATGGCAAAATTCACATTGAAGTGCTTGTTACGGAAGATATGGTAGGTCACAGATTAGGAGAATTTTCTCTTACACGAAAGTTCAATCGACACGGAGGTAAAATGCAAAAGGAAATTGATGCTGCCAAGAAAGATGCTGAAATTTCAGCTGCAAAGAGTGCTAAATCTACAACTGATAAAAAATAATTGATAGTTTATGAAAGCAATACTTAAGACATATAGACAATCACCTCGAAAAGCAAGACTACTTGCCGATCTTATTCGTGGTAAAAAAATAGTTGATGCCCGATACACCCTCATGTTTGCTGATAAGAAATCTGCCCCAATCTTTCTTAAACTTCTTGATTCTGCTATTGCTAATGCAAAGCAGAATTTTTCTGTAGATACAGCAACTCTGTTTGTTAAAAATGCAACAGTCAACAAAGGTATTACAATGAAAAGAAGTATGCCACGAGCTCGAGGTTCTGCTTTTCCTATCAATAAGCGAACTAGTCATATTGTGATTGAGCTTGCAGAAAAGGAAGCAAAGAAGGAAGTTGTAAAAGATGTTGAAGTAAAGACAGAAAAGAAAGTTTTAAAAACTAAAAGCAAAAAGCTAGCAGCTAAAAGCTAATAACATGAGTCATACAGTACATCCATATTCACATAGATTAGGAATCATCAGAGACTGGAAAAGTCGATGGTTTGCTCTTCATGGAAAATTCCGAGATTCTCTTAAGGCAGATGTACTTCTTCGTGAATTTCTAGAAAAGAAACTGAAAGGAAGCTATATAAGTGGAGTTGAAATGGAGAGAAGTGAAAAGGCTCTTCGAATAGTAGTTAAAACAAGTCGCCCAGGAGTGATCATTGGTAGAAACGGTGAGGGAAGTGAAAAACTTCGAAAAGAGATTCAAGTGTTCATGAGAAAGAACAAGTTGGTTCTTGATAAAGAAGTTAAACTTGATATTGAGGAAATAAAATCTCCCGAATCTAACTCTGCTATTGTGGCTCTTATGGTTGCTGAGGCACTTGAAAAACGGGTTCCATTTCGACGAGTTATGAAACAGACTGTAGAGAAAGTTATGGCAAACAGAGATGTTAAAGGTATTAAGATTTATATCGGAGGTAGACTTGGTGGAGCAGATATGGCACGAAGCGAAACAATGAAAAAAGGACAAATCCCTCTTCAAACACTTCGAGCTGACATCGATTACGGTACAACAAGAGCAACCATTCCTCAGGGAGATCTTGGTATTAAAGTTTGGATTTACAAAGGAGAAGTTTTCAATAAATAAACGTTTATGTTATTCCCAAAAAAAGTAAAATTCAGGAAGTGGCAAACAGATAGACAGAAGTCTGAGAAGATTTCTCGACCAGACACTCGTGGAACAACAGTTTCTTTCGGTTCTTTTGGACTCAAGGCAGTTACCCCTTCTCGAGTTAAATCAAATCAGATTGAATCAGCTCGAAAAGTGGTTGCTCGATCAGTTTCAAAAACAGGAAGAGTGTGGATTCGAATTTTCCCAGACAGACCATATACAGCAAAGCCAGCAGAAGTGCCAATGGGTAATGGAAAGGGTGATCCACAAGGATATTGTTTTGAAGTTAAGCCAGGACGAGTTATTTTTGAAGTTGATGGTGTAACTGATGTGGTTGCAAAATTAGCTCTAAGAAAGGCTGGAATGAAACTTCCATTTAAAACAAAAGTAGTTAAAAGAGAGGGTAATTAATACAACTTCTATGAAAGTACAAGATTTTAAAAAACTGAATACAGAAGAATTACACAAACTTTTACTTGAAAAAAGAGACTCTTTAAGAGATTTTGCATACGGTACTACAGGTTCAAAAGCAAAA
>CAYLOB010000107.1:0-3055 GCA_964385205.1 uncultured Candidatus Saccharibacteria bacterium
ACCTGCAATACTTTCATAGTTCGAAGGATCTTTAGCTTTTATGTTAATCGATGCGCCAAGTGGGTTTCCTCCGATCTCATCTAGAGCTTGAAGCGTCAATTCATCATTTTCGTGCCTTACTCGAAACTTTTCCAACTCTTCCTCACGAGTTGAAATTGTCACAGTTTGAACTTCAGCAAGACTTTCAATTTTTTTCTTAAGACTAACACCCTCTTCTTCCGTTGCAGATGTCACCAAATACACATTTATGTCTACTTTACTTTTTATTTGATCAACTGTTGAAAGAAGCACCGCTCTTGTAAACATCAAAGAGGCTATAACAATAAGTGCAACTGTCATAATAAGGACTGACGCAAGTGACACGTATCCGTTTCGCCAAAAATTGACGAATCCAAGTCGAAACACTCTCTTTGTTGATGTCCAAAACATAGGATTAACTGATAACTAATAACATATGGCTAATATTTTTTTTGGTTTTTATTTTGGTGATATTCATTATTTTAGGTTATAGGTTATTTATTATAAGTTAATATATTACATTGAAAAACGTCCGTTTGCGTCATCTCGAACAATCTTTCCATTTTCCATAACAATCACCCGTTTTCCAAGACTATCAATAATACCTTTATTATGTGTTGTCAGAATTACCGTTGTTCCAAGATCATTTATTTTTTTCAGAATCTGAACTATATCATATGTTGAAACAGGATCGAGATTACCAGTTGGTTCATCGGCAATTATGATGTCAGGTTGATTAACAATCGCTCGTGCAATAGCTACACGTTGTTTCTCACCCCCAGAAAGTTCATGAGGAAAGCTTGATATCTTTCGTGACAAATCTACTAGTTCAAGTACATGCGGAACATCACTTGCAATTTCATCTTCACTTCTTCCGGCTGCCTCCATAGCAAAAGCAATATTTTCAAAAACAGTCATATGAGGAAGTAGACGAAAATCTTGAAACACTGTTCCGATCCGTCTTCGATATCTTGTAATATCTTCTTTGCGAAGCTTGTGAATATCAACTGACTCAAAAAAAACATTTCCGCCAGTTGGCTTTTCTTCTCCAAGAATCATTTTAAGGAGCGTTGTTTTCCCTGCCCCTGAATGCCCAACAATAGAAACAAACTCTTTCGGATTAACAGAAAAAGTTATTCCGTGGAGTGCCACTGAATCATTATTGTAATGCTTTGTAACTTTATCGAAATAAATCATTTTTTAAAAAGCTTTTAGTTGTTAGCTTTTAGCTTTTAGCTTTTAGTAAAACTACCATTAGATTATACAGGAAAAAACTCACCTATAAAAGTCAAAACAGAAACTTAGTGTTTAAAGCGTTTTTTTAGCTTCAAACCTAAAGCGTTCGCTCGGCTTCTATAAATTCATCAAGCTCACCATCCTCCAGTACTCGTTCAACATTACTTGTTTCAACATCTGTTCTGTGATCCTTTATCATTTTATATGGATGAAGAACATATGAGCGAATCTGACTTCCCCATTCATTTTCTGTTGTTTTAGAAATCTGATGACCAGCTTCCCGAGCCATCCGTTCTTCTTCTTGTCTTTTAAAAAGTTTTGCTTTTAGCATTTCTATTGCCTTTTCTTTATTTTGAGCTTGGTTACGCTCACTTGTCACATGTACTGAAAGCTTTGTTGGTATATGAGTTGCACGTGCTGCGGTTTCTCTTTTGTTCACATTCTGTCCACCAGGACCTCCAGCTTTTGTAAACTCAACTTTAATATCACTTTCCAAAACTTCAACATTCATAGACCGATCAAACTTTGGCACCACCTCTACCATCGCAAATGAAGTCTGACGAAGAGATTTGGAATTAAAAGGAGACTGACGTACAAGTCGATGTACCCCACTTTCGTTTTTTAAATTTCCATAGACATTCCGTCCTACAATTTCAAAAGAAATATTTCTAAATCCTCCATGGTCATTTTCATTTTCGTCGAGAATAAAAATAGAAAAATGTTTTGCTTCTGCATACGCTTTGTACATTTCGTAAAGCATACGTACCCAATCCTCCGCATCGTCTCCACCAGCACCCGCAAAAATCGTAATCACAGCATCTCCTGCACTATACACACTTCCACCTTCAATAACAGCTTTCAGATCTTGAAGCTCCTTAATCATTCCCTGAGCCTGTTTTGGATTACTCCAAAAGTCAGCTTGCCCCATGAGACTTTCTATCTCTTCTATTCGCTGTTGTTTAGCTTCTTTTTCCATATTGTAGATTACTTATACTAGACAAAACTGCATCAAAAATAATCTCATGACCGAGACTGTTTGGATGAAGTCCGTCGTCAATAAATAACGAATCCAGACCTGCTTCATTAAACAATGAATACACATTGGCTAGTTCCACACTTTCTTCATCTGCAACTTGTTTTACAATTTCATTATATTCTTCGACATACTTATTACTTCGAACTTTTCCTCTGTGATTTGGCTCTTTGTTTTTCTCTTCAATAACAGGAGTGATATTTACTAGAATAGTCTTTGCGTTGTATTTGTTTGCAATTGCCACAAAATTTTTGAGCGAATCTTTGAATGCATCCTTGGAAATTGCGAATCGACTTTCACTTACATAAAAGGCACTTTCGTTTGCACCATAAGCAAAAATTAAAACGGGTTGCATATCTTTATCTATTCTTACGAGAAATTCTGATTCAATTCGAGAAAGTGCTTCAACTGAGGTTTCTCCACTTATTCCGAGTGCGTACACTTCGTGTGTATTATGGATTCCATTTTCAAGCCCTTTGCTAAAAAAGTAAGTGACAAGCTTATTGGCCCAACCACCTGATACAGCGTCATACTCTCCCCTTGTAATACTATCTCCAAAGCAATATATTTCGAACATAATAAATTTGTAATATTGAAAATTGTTAAATTAAAATATTTCTAAAATACATCTTCTCTTTTATCTCGAAGAAAGTAGAGAAAATCATTAAATACTTTCAGAACAAGCTTGAAAGGAGTTTCAATAATAAAGTCCATAATAAAAACAAGTGCATTGATAGATGAAAACTTTGTTGAAAGAAACCTTCCCAT
>CAYLOB010000108.1:0-2112 GCA_964385205.1 uncultured Candidatus Saccharibacteria bacterium
ATTCTTTTGTGTAGGAAAAATACTGAAATTCTGTTTTATTTATTCAACACAAAATAATAAATTTTGGTGTTGAAATTATGTTGTCAAAGTTCTCTCCTTTTCAGTCATTTTAAGCCTATACTTCATCTTGAACTAGGAAACATTTCCTAGCGCTTCGGTTAATTATAAGCTCTAGCGGTATTGTCTTGCAATATTTGTTGTGGATAAGTGCCCAAAACAGGCACCAAACCACAGCAACATACTAGCATATTTTGGGGTATACAGTCAACAAAAAACAAGGGTTGAAGTATGTGAGGGTATAAGTGGGAAAGGATAAAAAAAAGAGAGTGCGAGGGTACAAGCAAATAGGTGAAAAAGTAAAAAAAGGATTAAGAAAAATATACAAAAATTTACATTAAAACTGGACTCAAACGCTCAAACCCTTACACCTCTAACCACTGATAATTAGTGAGTATTTACTCCAACGCCTGTCACCTGTCTTTTTAATTGTCCCTAAAGCTAACAGACTTATGAGCTCTCGTTGAATTGTTTTTTCACTACAGTCTTTTATCAGGTTTGAAATGTCTTTTATTGTCACTTCGCCAATATCTTTTATTATTGAAACTATCTGTTCTCGTCTATCTGATTTGATATTATTGTCCTTTACACTTTCAGCAGACACCTTGAACGACCCGTCATCTTTTTTCGGAAGAACCTGTGGACGGTTTGATGAAATAAAAGACACACCAATCTTACTGTCCTTTACATGTCCTTTATTAAAAAATTGTTCAGTTACAGTACCGCTTTTTTCTTTCTCAACTGTTGCAACAAACGGTGAAACAAACTCCTCTTTTTGAATATCAAAAAAACTTCTATCGAGTGACAAATGATCCTTATTAAAATTTTCAATATCGGAAAGATTTGCAATAAGTTCATCACACTCTTTAAGTATCACAGAGGCGTTCATGTCTGAAACATTTTTAGAAAAATGCGCCAAAAGGACAAGAGGTTTTATGGCCCCTATTCGAGACACTATCACCCTTGAGGTTTGTCTTATATCACCAAAATCCTTGGTCTCTATGAGTGCCAAAGCAGACGTCCTTAAAGACCATTTGATAGGTTCAATGTCTTTTATTATTTCCGTAATAAGGTATATAGCCTTTGATATTTTTAGTGTCTTTTTGTATGCAAAATGGAGCAGGTTGTTACCATAAAACAAATTGTCTCTTATGCTGATATCTGTATTTTTGTCTTTTTTATTTTCCATTGTCTTTTTGAGTGATTTGGTGCGGTAATCATATAAAAGACAGCTTAAAAGTCAAATGGGTTACAGAAAACACTTTTTCATATACCACAGAATTTTTTTGCTAAAAAATTCTTCTGTACAGAGCCGGTCGCTCCTTCCAAGGTATATTAAAAAGTGTTTTCTTCCGAGGGAAGTTAAGGGACAAATAAAGTTATCCACAGGTGTATTTTATTAAATATTTAAATCGAAAATAATTTAGAGAAAACTCAAATGTTTGATAAAATGAATCAACATAAATATAAAAACTAATGAAAGAAAAATTTGAGGAAAAGGAAAACAAAAAGTCAGTAAGAAGAAAAGAGAAGGAGGAGGAATCTTCGCTTCTTCGAAGTGAAACTATGCAGAGCATAGTCGCAATACTTTTTTTTATAATTGCATTCTTTTTAGTACTCGCATCTGCAGGAAAAGCAGGAGTAGTTGGAACGAACATCTATGCATTTTTTAACATGCTGTGCGGTATTGGATATTTTTTATTACCGATCATCTTTATACTTTTAGGAATTGCGTTTGGCAGAAGTTTGGAAAGAAGATTTCCGATGCTCAAAATGTTTGGAGGATTTATTTTTTTCATCTCAGGACTTGGACTTATTGAAATCGCCCACATGGGTTCTGGAGGAAAACTTGGACACTTCATTTCAAAACCACTTATCATCATGTTTGATGTCTACTCTTCTGTTATATTTCTTATCGCCTTTGTCATCATTTCAATCCTTATTATTTTTGACACTCACATAAAAAGAGAGAGTTTATTTTTCTGGAGAAAACTTTTTGGTAAAAAAGAGTTTGATGAAACAAAAGAAGTTTCTGTAAAAATTAAAAATGGTAAC
>CAYLOB010000108.1:2122-3027 GCA_964385205.1 uncultured Candidatus Saccharibacteria bacterium
CAAGAAGAAGAGACTGAAACAGCTCCGAAACCAATTGTCCTCTCTCTCAAAAAGAAATCTGAAGAGGAAGATGAATCATTTATAAAAAAGGGACCGATTCTTCATAACAAAGAGTACACTCCACCTCCACTTTCACTTCTTGAGAACGACAAAGGAAAGCCTCAAGTTGGAGACATCAAAGCTCAAGCAAACATCATTAAGCGAACACTCCAAAACTTTGGCATCATAGTTGAGATGGATGAGGTTACTATAGGACCAACAGTAACTCGCTACACTCTTAAGCCTGCTGAGGGAGTTAAGCTTTCTCGAATCGTCGGGCTTCAAGATAACCTTGCTTTAGCACTTGCGGCACAATCAATCAGAATAGAAGCTCCAGTACCTGGAAAATCTTTGGTTGGAATCGAAGTGCCAAACGTTTCCAAAACAACAGTCGGGCTTGGAACGCTTGTTGGTTCTAAGGAGTTTCAAAATTCAGAAAAACCTCTTCTCATGGCTATTGGGAAAAATGTATCTGGAGATGGTGAGTATTACGATCTGGCAAAAATGCCTCACCTACTTATTGCTGGAACAACAGGGTCTGGTAAATCTGTGACCGTCCACGCACTTCTTACCTCCCTCCTTTATCGAAACTCTCCTGACATGCTCAAGTTTATTATGGTGGATGCTAAACGAGTTGAACTTACACTTTACAACAAAATCCCTCACCTACTTACACCTGTGATAACTGAAGCTAAGAAAACAATCCTCGCGCTCAAATGGGCAGCCAAAGAAATGGATCGCCGATACGACGTTCTTGAAAAGCAATCTGTGCGAGACATTTCTTCATATCATAAAAATATAGTAGAACCTGCACTTAAAAACAAAAAGGATGGTGCTGAAATTCCCGAGACTATGCCTTACATTGT
>CAYLOB010000109.1:0-3005 GCA_964385205.1 uncultured Candidatus Saccharibacteria bacterium
CTGGTGATGAAGTGTCTCTTAAGGCTCTTTTGTTTGCAGAACAAACAAAAATGCCTGTAACTTTTAACGTCGTTTCTTGGAGTGATTCTGAAGCGGTAAATCAAAAAGTAGAACTTGCAAATAAGCTTGGTATAAAAGGTGTGTCACTTTTCAAAATTGATGGTGGTGAAGATAAGAAAATTTGGAGTTTATTTTAGTTTCGGTTATAATTGACCTACTATGGCAAAAAGATTAGCGACAGATATTAGAAATAAAACTTCAAGATCTAGAAAGACAAAGAAGCGTCTAGCTATAAAGCGAGACCGTCTTTCTGCTCGAAAGAAAAAGCCAAATAATAAATAAACAATTTGTGTTTATTTATAGGCTTTTGAAACAAAAAACTCGAGAATATCGATGTTTTTTGCTTGCTTTTCGGTATTTTTCGTGCTATAGTGTGGAAACTAATAATAAACTAAATTAATTCTATATGGGTGATTTTAAACAGAGAGGAGGTGGTTTTAGAGGAAATGGAGGTGGAAAGCCTCGATTTGGAGGAGGTGGTTTCCAAAAAAAGTGGGGTGGAGACAGGGGAGGAAATCGTGGTGGTGATAGAGGAGAGGTAACAATGCACAGTGCTCGTTGTAGTAATTGTGGAAAGGATTGTGAAGTTCCTTTTAAGCCAACAAATGGTAAACCTGTTTTTTGTAAAGAGTGTTTTGGTGGTAAAGATGGTGGAGATAACTTTGACCGTGCACCAAGACGAGAGTTTGATAGAAATGAACGACCTCCACGACGAGATTTTGACCGACGACACGATAGTCCTAGACCTTCATTTGGTGGAAACTCAAATGGTGGGAATGATGATCTTAAAAAACAAGTTGAAATGCTTACAGTAAAAATCGAAAGACTTATTCAGTCTGTAGAAAACCTAAACAGGACTAAACCTATGGAACCAAAAGAAGCTTCAAAGAAAATTGAAACTCCTGAGGTAAAAAAAGAAGGGATTGAAAAATCACTTAAATCAGACAAACTAATTAAAGAGACAGTAAAGAAAGCTTCAAAGAAAAAACCAATAAAGAGATAATTTTTAAAAAAACGCCGACAAGAAATTGTCGGCGTTTTGGTTAATGAACTGCCTCAAACCATATTTTAGTTCAAAGGTAGTGTATAATTAAAATGTGAAAAAAATTCTATTTATTTTTGTGTTTTTTGTGTTCCCGATTGGAGTTTGGGCAAAATCAGCTGTATTTGAATTTACTCCGACTGCTCCCATTCAAGGTGAACCAGTCAAAGTAGAAATTAAAGGTATTGAAAACACGTCTCATATAAAATCTTTTACTTTTGATGGAAAGAAGTTTCCTGTATTTTATTTCGATTCAAAAGTGTATACGGTTATTCCGATTGACCTGAACAAGAAACCTGGAGAATATATAGTTAAAGTAACTTTGATTGATGGCTCAAACCTGTCTGACACTCTGATTGTCTCAGAGAGGAAAAAATATAAAGCTCCGCTTGGAATTCCAGATTCGCTTGGTGGCAATACTCCGCAAGCGGCAACTAAATTAGTTTCAAATTTAACAAAGGACAACACACTTCTTTCGAGCCTTTGGACTAATCCTAAAAAACTTTGGACTGAGGGTTTTAAATTACCTTTATCTGAAAGTTTAGTTACTGACCCTTATGGATATTCACGAGAAACAGGTGCTTACAATATTGCTCATAAAGGTACTGATTTCAAAGCTCAAGATGGTACAAAGGTGTTTTCTATGAATAGAGGAGTGGTTCGTCTTAAAAAAAATCTAACTACGTACGGTAATACAATTGTGGTAGACCATGGTTTAGGTGTTCAAACTTTTTATATGCATCTTTCAAAAACATTTGTAAGTGAAGGGCAACTTGTTAGTAGAGGACAACTTTTAGGACTGAGTGGTCATACTGGTTATGCAGAAGGTTCGCATTTACACCTCAGTGTTAGAATTGACAATGTTTCTATTGATCCAATGAAATTTTTAGAACTTTTCAAATAAATTTTTAATTAGTTATGATATAATTTAATCTGTAAAATTTACAAATTTAAAATAAAATTTATGGGAATAATGTATTTAATAAACAAAGTGATTGGAGGAGTTCAAAGTGCAACCAACACTGTGCAAAATGAAAAGTATACTTATGACAATGCTAAAAACACTATGTCTTCAATTAAACCTGAAGTTAAAAGTGATCCAGAAATAAAAGAAGTTGAACCAACAACTGATTCTGCCAATTTAAATACAGAATTAAAAGCATAATTATAATCATGAGAACTAATATTTTTTTTAATATTTTTGCCATAGCAATTTTTGCACTAATTATGCAAACCGGCTCAGTGTACGCAGATACAAAATGCGACTTCTCTCGAGATTTGGGTATTGATGATGAAGGTGAAGATGTAAAGTGTCTTCAAAAATTTTTAAATAATTCTGGATTTATAATATCTACAAGTGGAGTTGGTTCACCAGGAAGAGAAACAACCCAATTAAAGGATAAAACTAAAGAAGCGATAATGCTTTGGCAAAATGCTAATGGACTTCCTGGAACAGGATATTTTGGACCACGATCAAAAGAAAAATATCTTAGTTTATTTCAAGGTCTAAGTGCTACTCCATCACCAACCCTTTCAGCTCAAGATAAACTTAAGGCCCAACTTGAAGAATTGAATAGAGAATTGGCTAGTAAAAGAAACCAAGAGGACGTAGGGAAACCGACTGTCTCGAATGTAAATGTTAAAGAGTCTGATGCAACTTCAATGCTTAAAAAAGCAGTAAAGCAACTTCAGGATGCAGAAGATGAGGTTGAAGATAAAATAAAGTCAGGTGGAGATGTGAAAAATGCAAATAAAAACCTTAAGTCTGCAAGAGAAGATATTTTGAAATCTATATTTGCTTATTTGGATAAGAATTATGGTAAGACTTATACTCTAGCAAAAAGCTCTTTTGATGATTCTGAAGATGCTTTCAAGGATGCAGGTGGTAAAACAGAGAGTGATG
>CAYLOB010000110.1:0-2997 GCA_964385205.1 uncultured Candidatus Saccharibacteria bacterium
TAGGAGGTAAAGTTTTTGGATCAGGTGTCGCTAAATCAGGATCTGTTTGGTTAACATCAGAAGTAATTCCCTTTGTAGCAGAGATAGATATAGATAAACCTCCTAAGGGTAAGGGTTTTTTAGTATTTAGACGTGAAAGTAATTTGGATAATGGTCTCCCGTTCGAGTTTAAAATACCAGTATTGTTTGACTGAGAGTATCAAGGTATAATTAAAAGGTGGAATCAATAGCAAAGTCAGATATATTCTTTTTTATTACAACAATTGCTGTGATTGTTATTACAGTTTTTGTCGTGCTTTTGGCTGTTTATGCAGTTAGAATTATGTCTGATGTGAAGTTTATTTCCAGGAAGGTTAAAGAAGAAAGTGTCGAATTTTTAGAAGATGCAAAAGAAATGCGACAAGAGATAAGAGATAAGGGTACATCACTTCTCGGTATATTGTCGCTTATATTTGGGTCAAAGAAGAAAAATAAAAGAAAGAAATAGGTTTATTAATAATAAATAATAAAATATGGCTAAAGAAATTAAAAAGGAAGGTTCATCTGTAAAAAAAGGGTTAGCGGTTTGTGTCGCAGTTATTGCTAGTATAGGTGCAATTGCATGTTCGTATTTTCTTTACGGAACAAAAGAGGGTGCCAAAAAGCGAAAAGCAATAAAGGGTTGGGCTTTAAAAGCAAAAGGAGAAGTTTTAGAGAAGGTGGAATCAATTAAGGATATTACAGAAGAAAAATATGTCGCAGCTGTTAATTCTGTAATGAAGAAATATCAAAATTTGAAAGAAAAATATGGAGATGAAGCAGACATGCTTTCTAAAGAACTTACATCGTATTGGAATCATATGAAAAAACATCTTGGTCCAAAAGCACCGGCGAAGAAAGCAAAATTTGGTGTAGCAAAAGCTGTCAGAAAAGTTAAATAACCTAGTTGTGTTTAAGAGAATAATAAAATTTTCTCTTTTACTAATTTTAATTTGTATCATTGCTGTTTCTTTTAACAATGATTTCCGTCAGAATATAAAAAACCGATTGAGTAAAATCGGTTTTTTTAGTGACTTAAAAACATTCAATGTTTCTTTAAAAAAGCTTGAAACTACCGTTCAGGATATTTCAAATAACTTACCAAAACCTCTTGTAGCAAAAGATATCAATGGTGAGGGATACTTAGTTCCAAAAGAAATTATAAAATTCACAAATGATGAGCGAATTAAGGAAGGGCTTATTCCTTTTAGTGAAAATTTACTTTTAAAGCGCGCGGCAGAAATAAAAGTTCAAGATATGTTTACTAATAATTACTTTGAACATAATTCACCGCAAGGTAAATCACCATCCGACTTTATAAATGAAGTTGGTTATGAGTACATAACTGTTGGTGAAAATTTGGCAATGGGAATATTTAAGGATGAGAAAGATTTGGTTACAGCATGGATGAATAGTCCAGGGCATAGGGCAAATATACTGGGTAAGTTTGCTGAAATAGGTGTGTCGGCTAAAAAGGGTTTGTATAATGGTGAAGAAGTGTGGATGTCAGTTCAGGAGTTTGGTTCGGCTTTGTCTCTTTGTAATAAGCCAAGTGAAACTGAAAAAAAAGAAATTGAAGCCCACTCTATTTCTATTAAAGAGCTTTTAAAAAACTTAAATATACTTCTTAATACTCTCAAACAAAATGAACAAAACACTTCTTTGTACCGTCAAAACGTAGAATCATATAACGAAATGGTTAAGAAATACAATTCTCTCGTTAGAGATTTGGGTGTTAGAAGTGACCTGTACAATAAAAAAGCAAAAGAATTCAATGATTGCGTTTTGAAATATACAAAATAATTTTTAAGTTAAAGTGTATCTTTAATTTTTGAAGCAAACAAAACACCTGCCAGCATTACAACTCCAAGAATTGAAAACATATATTGCATTGGTACAAAGATGAGTGCAATACTTCCAACAAGAGGTCCAACAATAAAGGCGATTGGAGTGCCCATACGAAACACGGCTCTAAGCTCATCTTTTGATTTTATCTTTTTAAAAAAATAACCCTCTATTGTTTCAACAACACTTGCTCCAGCTCTCGCAACAAATATTACAGCGGTCCAAAGGAAAAAATCTCCTTTTGCGATAAATGGAAAGAAAAACATTGAAAAACCAGTAATGATAAGTCCTATGATTAACATTTCTTTTTCACCAAACTTCTTATCGGCAAGTTCTCCTACAGGGATTTCAAGTAAGATGAATGGTAGGAGTGTGATGCTTATCATTATACCAATTTGAGGCCAAGTAAATCCTGCGATATTTATGAGATAAATAGGTGCATAAATAATCATCCATGAGAAAAAAAACTGTAGAATAATATTACAAATTCCTATCATTCTAATATCTTTATCTTTCAAAAATTCTCCAATTTCTTTCTTTATGTCTATTTGTTTATAAACACCACTAGATATTGTTTTAAAATTGTGCCAAACAGTAAGTATGAAAAGAAGCATAAACATGGCAGAAAAGATGTATATTTGGTTGAAATTGCCATATTCAGCGATAAATGATCCAACTATGAGTGGTGAAACTATTGATGCGATGGCAATGATAGTTAGGAAAAATCCTCTCGTTGTACCAATGTTTTTTGTTTCTGTGTAATCTTCAATTGAAACATCTAGACACATAAGAAGGATTGGTGTCGATGCGTGGTGGAGCACAAATGCAAGGATGATTAAAAGAGGAATTTTAAAGAATGCCATGGAGAGCAAAAGAGGTACGGAAAGGATTGATATAAAAAGCATTGTTTTGTACGTACCAAATTTATGAAGTAACTTTGGCATCCTTAAAATTAAATACATGTTGAAAAGTGCAGCTACGGCATAAATAAGGCCGACGAATTGGCTTGGTATGAATTTACCAAGATATGTTGAGTTTATGTATGTAACTAGGAAATAATGGAATGCCAAAAAAAGCCCAGCTGTAAATATATAAAGAAAGGGTCTTTCGACTTTTTTCGACTTTAGTAAATAC
>CAYLOB010000111.1:0-2963 GCA_964385205.1 uncultured Candidatus Saccharibacteria bacterium
CCTTCTACCAATACTACGAACTCTCCTCTTTGCTTGTTTTTATCTTTAGTTAATATTTCAAACAATTCCCCTGCAGTACCAATTAAAAATTCCTCAAACATTTTTGTTAACTCACGAGCAATATGAACTTTCTTGTTTGGTGAAAATTTATTTAGCGACTCGAGTGTCTTTAAAATCCGATGAGAAGATTCATAAAAAATATAAGTTCGATCTGCCGCGGCAATTTCTTTAAATAAAGTTTCTCTACCCTTTTTGTGTGGTAAAAATCCTAAAAATACAAACTCACCACCAGTGATACCTGAGATAGAATAAGCTGCAGCAAGCGCGCTCGGACCTGGAACTGCAACAATTTTTATCTCAGGTAGCGCTTCACGAATCTTTTTGATCAGTAGACTTCCTGGATCTGAAATTGCGGGAGTTCCAGCGTCAGAAATTAGAGCCAAATTTTTTCCTTCTTCAAGTAACCCTATAACTCTATCGATTTTAGAAAGATTGCTTTGGGCATGATAGCTTTCAGTGGGTGTTTTTATTTCATAATGCTGAAGTAATTTTCGAGATTCCCGAGTATCCTCACAAAGCACCAAATCTACTTCTTTAAGCACACGAATAGCCCGAAGGGTTATGTCCTCGAGGTTTCCAATTGGAGTAGCGACAATAAATAACTTACCTTCCATAGTTTATTTTAATCCTTTTGCGTGTTTTAGTTCCGTAATAAGTTCTTTAATTTTTTGGATCTCCTCGCTTGCAACATCATAACTTTCTTCTATTTCTGTAAGCTTAAGAAAGAGTAAGTCAGAAAGATCTCGTAGATATTGTTTATACAAAACTTCTAGATTCTCTTTTGCTTTTTTATTTTTAACAACCTTACAAAAAGACAGTTTTCCCTGTTTTTTTACCCACGAATCTCTGAATTCAACTATATACATAAATGTACTTTGACTTTATCACAGAAACTTAAACGTATCCAGCACTTGATTCAAAAGAATAAATTCGAGTCCAAAAAAGTTTTCGATATTTTGAGGCAACTTTGCATCTGCAGTTTTAGGAAATTTTGGAGATAACGGACCCGGACCTTCCAATTTTGTAACAATAGTAAAACAATATCCATTTCTATAAGTCATGTATTCGACGAGCTTCGAAACCACATCAGTATTGCTTGTTTCACTCGACTGCGGTTCGTATATATGAAAATCAATACCACTTTTTTGCATTACCATCGAAGCGTTTCTATATGGACATGTATTTTTTTTAATAAAAAGAGACAGACCCTTTTCAGTCCACGTATTGTATTTTGTTACAAATGGAAGTGGCACAGACACAAAAAGTGAGTTTGGTATATTTCTTGTTCCATCTGAGAGTGGTCTAACCTCGAGAACAGTCTTTTCTGGATACAAAAGTTCAAATCCAAATTCGGTATTTTTATATTTTTTCCAACTAACTTTATTCTCGTATTTAATTAAATAATTATTATTTGCAAAAATATATTCCAAGTGCTTTGCCTTCCAATTGTTAAAGTTATCATCTTCTGCATTTGAAGAAAACTCTATATCCAAAATAATTTTACCGTCAATTATGTCTAATTTTTTATAGTTTTTTATAAAAATACCATCTTCAAGTGGTGGATTAAAAAGTATTGATTTTGCCAAACCATTTTTATTTAAAATAACAAAAAAATCATTTCTAGAGATTGGTGATGTACTAGCCTCATTTGTGCTTATCACAACAATGGCATCACCATTACCATCAGAATTAACGTCACCGAAAGCAACCAGTTTGATTGTAGAACTTTCATTTATTTTTGTATGCCCTATCCCGTCGACAAAAACTATTTCAGACTGCCCAACTAAATATGTTCCATTTTCTATATCTGAAAGAACAAGATTCGTTTTTTCATTGATCACACTTGTTGTTGTAGCGTCATTGTTTGTAGTCTGTAAATCTACAATAGTGTCTTTCGAAACAACAGGTACAACTTGGTTACCACTAGGATAAAAATATTTTAGTAAGAAAAATACAGACAAAAAAACCATTACCGCCAAGACCAAAATGAAAATAAGTTGTTTAAAGTTTTCATTCATAGATAGTTAGTCTTCTGATTCCTCCTTATGACTATGTATTAAACTATATATTTTTTCCTTTACTTCTTCAGGATTTCGAGCATTTTTTATAAAAAATTCATTTTTACTTCCAGCAGTTTGAACCATAAGTGTTCCAAACTTCAACATAGTACTAAATACCCCATACATCTCAATTGTAATATCCTCAATATCAGAAAGTCGGACGGTAGCAATATCACGAGCGAAGAGTCCTGCCTGATCAATATCAACAATACGTTGGTTTGTAACTACCCACATATCAAAACGATAATCAGTCCATTCTATGAAAAACAATATCCACAAAATAGCAATCCACATAGAATAGAAAAACCCAAAAAGATTTATTGTATGAGTGTCTATTTTTTCAACACTAAACACAGCTAGGAGTGCGAATACAATAAGAGGAATGAGTGCAAGCATAGCCATACGAAAGCCCCAAGTAAAAAGTCTCCACCAATGTTTTCGTACCTTTAATATTATTTTTTCGTCTTGTTGAAGTGCAAACATTTTTTTTAAATTAACATATATGATGAAAAACAAATCATTACTATAAATATAATACCGGCAATATATACAATCTCCATAACTTTATATTTTGTATCCACTTCTTTAGAATATTTTGTCCAATGATATAAAAGTACCAAAGTAACAATCGCCACAACCAAAAAGAAAACACAAAAAACATAAAACAAAGATTGTTTTGAAAGTAAAGCACCTCCTATATTTGTAATATCTATCACAACTACATTATATATCAGATTTATTATGATAAGAACAAAATAAAACTTTGTAGTCACAAATAATTTTTCGTCGTCATTCGATTTTTTTTACTACAAAGGTCCGCGTGCTTGGGGGTATCTTCCTCAC
>CAYLOB010000112.1:0-2953 GCA_964385205.1 uncultured Candidatus Saccharibacteria bacterium
CATTAAAATTAAGATGACGGCTGATATACCAAAGTCCACTAATTTAGTAAGTACAGAAGATATTGGTAATATAAGTCTTGGAAAATAGACTTTCGTAATGATTGATTGATTAGTGACAAGACAATTGCTTGTATCACTAAGAGCGGAAGAAAAGAATTGCCAAAATAGTAGACCTGTAAATACAAAAATTGGGTAGGGCACACCATCAGATTGAATGCCTGCTAATTTGCTAAAAAAAATAGTAAATACAAACATTGTGATAAAAGGTTGAATTATTGCCCAGAGCACGCCAATACTTGTTTGTTTATATCTAATCTTTAGGTCTCTCCAGGTGAAGAAATATAAAAGCTCTCTGTATCTCCATAATTCACTTATATCTCTAAAAGAAAAGAGTTTTTCTGGTTTGATGATGGTGATCTGATTTATCTCTTTCATATGTACGAAATACTATCATTTTTCAGTATAAAAACAATTATATAAATATTGTGTTTGCTAAAAATGTGAATGTTGTCTACTATATATTATTAAAGTATGACTAAAATAGTTAAGGATATTGTGGTAGCTGTAAGTGGAGGGTTTGATCCTGTCCATATTGGACATGTTAGGATGTTTGAGTCAGCAAAAAGGCTTGGTGATAAACTAATAGTTATCTTGAATAACGATAACTGGCTTTCCGACAAGAAAGGTAAAGAGTTTATGAATCAAAATGAACGCAAAGAGATCATTAAAGCGTTTCGAGCGGTTGACGATGTTGTTATTACAGGTCACAAAAAAGGTGAGTATTTTAAAGATAAATCAGTGGTTAGGGAGCTTCGTAAAATTAAGCCAGATATTTTCGCAAATGGTGGAGATAGAATTGCTGGCAATATTCCTGAATACGATGTATGTAAAGAGTTAAATATAAAAATGGTATTTAATGTAGGTAAAGGTGGTAAAGTTCAATCAAGTTCGTGGTTAATAAAGAAAGTAAAGTAATTTAAATTGTAATAGTTTTGTTATATGGATATAGCTAAAAAAATACTTAAATATGTTTTATTCCTTATTCCAGCGGTGCTTTTAGTTGTTCCGGACAACATGTATTTTCCTTTTATTTCAGGAAAAGGGATGTTGTTTCGGTTTATGGTTGAAGTTGCTTTGGCTATCTATATTTTTCTTATCATTACAGATAGGGAACTACGTCCTAAAAAAAGTCCCTTACTTATCTCTGTTTTAGTTTTCACGGGAGTTATATTTTTGGCGGACTTTTTGGCACTCAATTTTGCAAAAGCCTTTTGGAGTAATTTTGAAAGATCAGAGGGGTTTGTGCTCATTATGCATTTGGCAGCCTATGTAATAATGCTAGGTTCTGTTCTCAAGGAAAAAAAAGATTGGTTAAAGTTTTGGTATTCAACTGTTGCGGTTGGAATAGCAATGAGTTTGTTTGCACTTCTTCAAATTAAAGGTGGAACTGCCATAAACCAAGGGGCAACACGAATTGATGCGTTAATGGGTAATTCGGCGTACTTCGCAGGATTTTTATTGTTTCAGTTTTTTATTTTATTGTTTTTGTTCAAACAAGATGATTTCAAATCGAAGTTTTTAGAAAAGTCATTTTTTTTCGGGGCAGTACTTTTTTCTCTTGTATATTTAATTGGTGAAAAATCCACTAAACAGGGAGGTTGGATAATGACTATTTCACTTGCGGTTTCGTTACTTCTTTTATGGATTTCTAATGTTGTTAAGGGGCAAAGAGTAAAAATACTGACAGTTAGTCTTTATGTTATATTACTTTCTTCCTTTACGTATCTGTTGTTTTTAACGCAAACACGAGGCGCCTCACTTGGTCTTATTGGTGGACTTTTTGTTTCAGCACTTATTGTTGTAATTTTTGAAAAGAGGAAAAATTTTAAAATTGCTGGTTTTGTGTTTATTGGAGGGATAGTTTTGTTGGTTGGAGGATTTGTTACTATTAGAAACACTGAGTTTGTAAAAAATAGCCCAGTACTTCATAGGTTTGCTGAAATTTCTTGGAAAAATACATCTGGGCAAGCAAGGCAAATTATTTGGCCAATGGCGATTGAAGGTTTTAAGGAGAAGCCGATTCTTGGTTGGGGACAAGAAGGCTTTAATTATGTGTTTGGTAAATATTATAATCCTGAACTTTGGAGGCATGAACCATGGTTTGACCGGACTCATAATGTATTTTTGGACTGGCTTGTTGCAGGCGGTTTACTTGGTCTATTGGCGTATATTTCTATATATGTATTTTCAATTATGACTATGGTGAAAGTTTTCTTCAAAGATTGTAAAGTTGAGTTTGCTATTTTGGTAGGACTTCTGTCAGCATACGCTTTTCAAAATTTATTTATTTTTGATAATCTCGGAAGTTATATTCTTTTCTTTTCACTTGTAGCTTTCCTCCATAGTCGAGTGTCTGAAAATAAAGTGATTGAAAGCAAACAAACAATAAATTCAGATGAAGTCCATCCGGCACTCATTGCTCTTATATGCACCGCGTTCCTCTGGTTTATTGTTTATACATTTTCATATACTCCTTACAACCAAAGTCGTACACTCATACAAGCTATGAGTCAACAAAAAACTGTTGGAGACAACTTAGCTTTGTTTAAAGAGGTTTTTAGTATTGGGTATCCAGGGTTGCCTGAAGCGAGAGAACAGTTTTTGAACATCACGAATCAAGTAATTGCTTCTCCCTCAATCGACAATGAAACAAAAAAAAGTTTTTTAATAGAATCTGCCAATCAAGCAAAAAAACAATTAGAAGAATTACCTTTTGATTTAAAACCACTTCTTTCGATTGCGTCAGGTTTTAATCAAAGTGGTAACCCTGATATTGCACTTGAAATATTAAATAAAATTCGAGAGTACTCTCCTCACAAACAACACATTCTAACGCAAATTGGTATATCTCATCTGATTAAAGGTGATCTGAATTCTTCCTATACTGTTTTAA
>CAYLOB010000113.1:0-2944 GCA_964385205.1 uncultured Candidatus Saccharibacteria bacterium
AAAAAGAATATAGTTATATTACAAAGACCTCAAATAGAATTTCCAAAGTTAAATAGAGATGAACAAGTAACTGTTGTAATTAATTTAGCTGATTTGCATTTAGGAAAATTGGTTTCAGAGCATGAAACAGGAGAAAGATATAATTTAAAAATAGCTAAACAAAGGTTTTTAGATTGTATAAAAACTTTAACCCTAAGAAGTTACACATTGTATGGAGTTAAAAAAATAATCCTATCTACATTAGGAGATACACTTCATACAGATAATTTAAAGTCCACAACAACTTCTGGAACTTATGTAGAATCAGATACAAGAGCTTCAAAAGTATTTGAAACAGCTTTAGAAATTATTACAGAAGCTATTGATATTTGCAAACAATTTGCAGAAGAAGTAGAGTTTATTAATATTAATGGAAACCATTGTGAACTTTCAGAACAACATCTTGGAGTAGCTTTAAAAGCATACTATAGAAATGATAATTCAGTTATAATAGATGCTGAACCTAAAAATAGGAAGTATAGACTTGAGGGTAAAAATCTTTTAGCTTGGAGTCATGGAGATACGAATGCAGCAAATCTTCCACTCACAATGGCTACAGAACAATCAGAAATGTGGGGTAAATCTAATTACAGAATAATGCAATTAGGTCATCTACACACCTCTAAAAAAAGAGTTTATCAATCAGAGGATGAAATAAATGGTGTAATGGTAAGACATTTTTCAAGTTTAAGTGGCACAGACCAATGGCACGATAAAAATTGCTACGTTGGTAATACTAAGAAAGGAACTGCATTGATATTTAAAAAAGATGTAGTGGGAATACTAGCCGAAATAAACCATACAGTATAAAATAAAACCAAAAAATGAAACCATTAAAAGACAGAATTCTAATAGAAAAAGAAGAATATACACAAACACAAGGTGGTATTTTTATCCCATCATCTGTAGATGAATATGATAGACCACAAAATCCAAGAGGAAAAGTGTTGGCAATAGGGACAAGTATTGAGTCAAACATCAAAGAAGGTGATGTTTTGATGTATGCAAAAAATACAGAATACCCTATAGAATGGGAGGGGAAAACTTTATATTTTATAAGAGAAAGTAATGTAATAGGTATTGTATAATTAATTTTAACTAACTTCACTAAAATCCCTGAATCTTTTGGTTTAGGGATTTTTTATATTTATAATTGGGGTATTATGGCTAAAAGTATAAGAGATTTTGTTTCTGATGTTTCAAATGATTTAAAAGCTTTAAATATAGATGCTTGGATTTCTCCTAAAGTTATCTATGAAAAAGGTTTGGATATAACTGCTGATTTTCTAAAAAAAGATAATAGTTCTAATTTGGTTCTATACACTCAAGTAGAAAATTGGATGGAATTACCATGCATAGAAATGGAAGAAATTCCTTTAACTTCTTGTGGATTAGACGTTTACATCTGTTCTAAAGTCATGAAATCTAAAAAGAAACTGCCAGATATACTCACCTCTAAAGTTTCTCCTTTAATAAAAGAAGTAGCTTCTACAGACTACTCTAAAACCTATAATTACATATCAAGTTTTACTAAATGGAAAAATACCCAAAAACAAGAATTTATTTCTAAAAGGTATTTTCTAATATTAGAGGGGTATTTATACATTCCAATAGGTAAAAAAGATGGTGTGGAATCTCCAGAAAAAGTTACAATGACGGCTTATTTTAGAGAAGAGCAACAAGTAGAGGAGTTTAACAATGGAAAACAATGCAAAAAATTAGCTGATTATACATTTATTTGCCCTTCTTATCTGATTAATGATGTTAAAAAAGAAACATTTAATCAGTTTAGACAAATTTATTTGCAAATTCAATCAGATGATTTGCCAAATATGTCCTCCACTGAAAAAACAAATCCAAAAAATATAGGATAATGCCAAAAAAACCAGGAATAGATAAAAGAGGAATTTCAATAAGAGGGCGTGGAACAGATGTTTTAGACAGACAATTGTGCAACAGAATAAGAGAAAGACTAAGTTTATCTGAATCTCAATTATCAGACAAAACTATCAGAACAATAACCAGACTTCAAAATTCTGAAATTTCAGATTGGATTGTAAACAATACAGAAGCATTTACTCTTCCTGATATGGGAGTCTTAGCAGCTTCAAAACATCTCCCAAAAGAATTCAGAGATACTAAGGAAGAAGATATGGAAACTATTGAATCCATAAAAGTTTCTGATTTAAGAAGAAAACAACTTTTAAAAAGGTATAATGTAGATGTCAGTAGAAGAATAAATCTAAACCAACTTGTTGAGTATCAAAGACTTCTACCTAATGTTAATATTCATTCCTATTTTTACACCTATCGTATAATGTGGTTTAACCAAAGAAATTGCAGGTCAAAAAAAGCAAGGTCTTTTATTTTTAATGCCTGTGGTAATTTAAATAAAAAATTACATGATAAAGTGATAGAAGGGAAAGAGTATTATGAATGGAATTTTCAATTTTTCTACAAATATAAACTCGGTTCAGAGTGGTAAAATAAATATACATGGCAGACTATAATTTAATATCTTCAGACAGACTTCTTGCTAGATTAGAGTTGGAGTTATCCAGCTACAAAGCTAACAACATACTTGATGTGGATTCTTTTTACACTCAGATAAAATGGTTTAATCAACAATTAGGCAGAGCTGTAGAACCTTACAAAGAAACAATTATAAAATTAGAAAATCATAGACAACAACTCCCTTGTGATTTTTATTCTTTAGATTCTGCTTGGCTTTGTGAAGCTAATGGCTCTTCATTTCAATGGAATTTTCAAAACAAGTGGATTGCTTATACAGAAACAGATTGTGAAACTGTAGGAAACAATGCGCCTTGCGGAACAGTGGATGGTCAAATGGCTATTTCAGCATGTAATATGGAAAAAGTTTATAATAAAACAACTATAAAAGAAT
>CAYLOB010000114.1:0-1841 GCA_964385205.1 uncultured Candidatus Saccharibacteria bacterium
TGAATAACACAAAGAAAATATTTTAACCGAATTCCTGAAGCTTTCTTAGCGCAATACCAACTGCAACTGCAAAATCTAATCCAGTCTTATTAAGTAGATCTGCCAAAAATGCAGGTGTATCTACTTTTGAAAACGGGTTTCCTACAACAACCTCGGTACTAAGTCTAACTTTTGCAGAATCCAAAAAACCATCCATTGCAACACCACCTCCAGTCAATATTACTTTCGCTATATTTTTATTATAACGTTTCTGATATGCAAGCATCACTGTTCCAACTTCAGAAAATATGTAGTCGAGCGTTAAAGAAGTAACGTCGTATACGACTTTTCGATCTTCTTCAGGAATACTTCCTAAATTTCGTTTTATTTGCTCAGCCTTTTCGGGCGACACTTGAAAACCTTGTGCAATAGAAAGTGTCACATCTTGAGAGCCTTTATTAATCACGTGGGATTTTTTTATAACACCTCTTTCTACGATATAAATTTTTGTAACTGAAGCACCAACATCGAGAACCATAACTGAACCCTGTTCTCGTTCAACAAGAGCCCTGATTGCCGCAAACATTTCTATTTCAAAAAAACTATTTTGAAGTCCTGTGTTATTTACAATTGTATTAAAATTATTTAAAACCTCATTGTGAATTGAAACCACCAACACTTCTGTTTTAGTTTCTGGAGTTGCAGGACCTTTTGTACCAAACACTTCATAATCAAAAGCTTTTTCTTCTTCTTTTGGAATAACCCACCAATCTAAAGCCACCTCGGAAATTGGTACAGGTATATATTTACGCGCTTCAATTGGAACAATTTGATTATATTGAGACTCAGGAATAGCCGCTGGTATTTCAATAAGGGATACAAGGCTCGATCGAAGCGGTATTGCAACACCAGCACTATGAGTTGTCACATTAGCCTCCTTCAATAAGTCTTTTATTATTTCAACTATCTTTTCTTATGGTAAATTAACAGCTTGTCCTATTGTTAAACCTGCATAAGGGCCCAGTGCTAAGGATCCATAAGTTTTAAGAATGGCCTTACCTTTCACTTTGGCAAGTTGAACAACCTTTATTGAACTTGAACCAATATCAAGTCCAACTACGTTAGTGTCAGCTTTTGAAAAAAAATTTTTAAAAGGATTGTCCATATGGAAATATAATACAAAAATATTATATCATATAGGGAATAAAATTATGAAAAGGTTACTTAATTTCATTTTAGGTTTACTAGAGCGAAAAGACCCTGAAGTAGCAAGGCTTGAAGATGCAAATTTAGATTTTTGGAGCAAACTATTGTACCCACTGAAAATAAGCGAAAATATTCAAAGTTTTTTCTTATATAAAGATTCAACTATAAAAAAAGCTCTCCTTGAGATAACAAATCTTTGTATTGTTGTATCAGAACACTTGACCGAAGAGTTGGTAGAAATGAATGAGTGGCAAAACTTTAAACCTACAGTTGTGATAGGGATTCCGTCATCCTACAAAAACAGAGGCTTCAACCAAAGTGAAGAAATAGCCAAAAAAATTCTTTCTCAAAGTATTTTGAATAACAGTGCAAAACTTTTAAAAAATATTCTTATCAAAACAAGACAAACTCCGATACAACATTCACTTCCAAGAGTTCAGAGGCTCACGAATTTAAAAAAATCTATGAAAGTAAAAGACACTCATTTGGTGCGTAACAGAGACATAGTTGTTGTCGATGACATTACTACAACAGGTGCGACTTTTATAGAAGCAACTCGAGCACTCAAAGAGGCTGGCGCAAGAAGAGTTTTATGTATCGCTATAGCACATTGAGCAGAGGGTTTAAGTGAAAAGGGTAAAAGTGTGAAAGGATAA
>CAYLOB010000114.1:1871-2903 GCA_964385205.1 uncultured Candidatus Saccharibacteria bacterium
CAGAGTCAACACAAAAATAATTATCTTCCTCATCTTCATTAAGTGCAGTAAATAAAACCCACCTATCTTTATTCGAAAGACATGTTATACCTGCCTCATCTTGAGTAAGCGCATATTCAAGAGGGTGGAAATTAATAATTCTATTTTTTATAATTTCGTCTGCAATTTTTTCAAAAGATTTTTTATCTGTATTTATAAACCCATTATCACAAACATTTTTAAAATCCCCCTTATTTTTTTTAGCAATATCACGAAAAGATGTTAGTGCAAAACGAATTTTTTCATTATTAGAAATATTTACAGGGGCAACTGGAATCTCATCAACAAGATCCCCTATTGGATCAGAAGTCTTTTCTTTATTATTTTTGATATAAAATAAACCAATAAAAATAAGGATGATCGAAACAATTATATACAGTTTATATCTTTTCATTTCATAATTTTACCACAAGATCATTTACAAAAAACAACAAAGCTGTCGGCCTAAAGGCCGACAGCTTTGTTGTTTTACACTAAACAGATATCTTAATATCTATTCAAATTTTTTGAACTTTTATTTCCACTACTATTTAAGTAGTTTGATTTCATTTGCACCTGACTTTTATACACCCCGAGCTTAGAATTTCTAACCTCAACACTTTCTTCTGGATAGTAAGAAGACTTTCCAAGAAGCAAAGCGAGCGTAAACATTCCAGTAGTGACTTGTCGTTTATATTTCATAAATTACATAGTTAAAACTAGTAAGAAAGAACGATCTATTTTAAAGAACAACTCTTAGGCTCAAAAACTATTTATTTTTCCAGTCTTTTACTTTTAGACCATGACCTTTGTGCATTCCCATTTGAAACATTCCTGCATCTTTCATAATCTTTTGTGCCTCCAAAAGAGTGTTGAATTGTGATTGTGTTATAGCCTCAGCTTTTATATTTCCAGCAAATGCTGTATGGAAAGCATTATAATCACTCGTCTCAAAAGCTTTTTTTATAGCCTCATGACTTGCACGCATTGCTTTCATATTTGCGATTTCAGCGT
>CAYLOB010000115.1:0-972 GCA_964385205.1 uncultured Candidatus Saccharibacteria bacterium
GCGGCATGCTCGCGCACTCTGAAGCCCTCCGCCAAGCACTCGAAGGTGTCGTCGCAAAAGTTGTTGACTATACAAAGTTTTTAGATGAAAAAATCGAACTGTCTGTTTTTGGAGAACATAATCGCAAAAACGCTTCATGTGTTTTGGCACTTCAAAGTATTTTAAAGTTAGACGAAGCTAAAACAAAAAAGGCACTTTTTGATTTTACTGGGACTTGGCGACGGTTTGAATATAAAGGAGAAACAAAAGAAGGCTCCAAAGTTTATGACGATTATGCTCATCATCCGACAGAAATCAAAGCAACGCTTCAAGGTGCAAGAGAGCTTTGCAAAGATGGTAAGATTTTTGTGATTTTTGAACCACATTTGTTTAGTCGTACAAAACTTCTTTTAGATGAATTTGCAGAAAGTTTTGGTGAGGCAGATGAAGTTGCAATCACGCCAATTTATCCAGCCCGTGAAGAATTTGACTCATCAATTTCATCAGAAATGTTGGTTGAAAAAATAAAAAATACAAAAGCACAATACGAAGACTCATACCAATCAGCAATTGATTATATAAATGAAATTGCCCAAAAAGGGGATATAGTGATGGTGCTTGGTGCAGGTAAGGTAACAGAAGTATCAAAAGGATTAGTGAAATAAAAAAACTGTGAACCTTAAAAAGGTCACAGTGGGTAAGTATTGTTTTCGGGATCCTCTAGACCACCTTCGCAGGGATACTTCCAGAGAAGGTATCTAATACGGAGATAACCTCCGAGCTGCCAGCCTAAGCAAAGCGCTACACTTGTTGCTCCAAGTAGAAGTATCAAGTTATTGTCCCTCTCTGCAGGATTCTCGATTGCCTCGTACGGCTTTTTTGATACGTATAGTCCTACGAGGACAAATGTGGTTGTGGCAGAGAAGAGGGCTGTGAAAGCCCTCCAGAAGGTTGTTTTTTTGATCTTGATTTTCATAAGTCAGCTTTTTGGGT
>CAYLOB010000115.1:988-2902 GCA_964385205.1 uncultured Candidatus Saccharibacteria bacterium
AATCTGTTGTAAAATGAGCCAAAATCTGAATTGAAATTAGCACATTATTATTATTGTGTCAACGAGGTGGCTATATAGTAAAAGTGTTAAAATACCTTTATGAAAATAGGATTTATTGGACAAGGATTTATAGGTAAGAACTACGCAGACGATTTTGAGAACCGAGGTTTTGAGGTTGTTCGTTTCGCAAAAGAAGAGCCTTTTATGGCAAATCAAGAAAAGATTAAAGATTGTGATATTACATTTATTGCAGTTCCAACACCAACAACTCCGCGAGGTTTTGATGAGTCTATCGTCGAGGGTGTTTTATCTTTAATTGGAGAGGGAAAAATAGCGGTAATTAAATCTACCGTTATTCCAGGAACTACTGAAAGTTTTCAAAAAAAATTTCCACAGATTTTTGTGCTTCATAGTCCAGAATTTTTACGAGAAGTGACGGCAAGTTTTGATGCAGCGCATCCGGATCGAAATATTGTCGGTATTCCAGTTGAAAGCTCACAGTATCACGATAAGGCAAAAGCTGTTTTAGATGTATTGCCAAAATCGCCTTATACACTTATCTGCAATTCGAACGAATCAGAACTCATCAAATATGCAAGTAATTGTTTTTTGTTTACAAAAGTCATGTTTATGAATATGTTTTACGATGTAGCAAAATCATCAGGTGCTTCGTGGGAGGTACTTAAAAATGCCATGGTTGCTGATCCTAGAATTGGTAAGAGTCATATGGATCCAGTTGGAAAAGACGGTGGTCGTGGTGCAGGAGGACATTGTTTCATAAAAGATTTTAAAGCCTTTGCAGATATCGTTAAGTTGAGCACTGATTTCGGGGATATGGTTGATGCACTTGAAAAGACTAATATAAATTTACTTACAAAAACAAATAAAGATTTGGACCTGCTTGAAGGTGTTTATGGAAAAAAATGATATGAAAATTGTTACTATAGGGTCCGATAATTTGGTTTTGGAAAAAAATTCTAGAGTTTATAACCGAATTAAAGAATATGCTAGTTTAGTAGATAAATATTTTATCTTTGTTTTTACTTCAAATTTTTCATATCAAAAAATAGTTGACGGTAATTTTATTGTCGTACCTGTCTATGGTGAGAATAAATTTGTTCAAATACTTCGACTTTTTGTGTTAATGAGGCGTGAGCGTCAAGATTTAGGAAAGAAAGATGTGGTACTGAGTGGTCAGGATCCGTTTGAAATTGGTCTACTTTCTTATTTTTCAAGTAAAGTTTTTGGATGGCGACTACACCTTCAGGTGCATACCGAGTTTTATTCAAAATTTTTCAAAAAAGAATCTTTAAGGCAAAGATTTCAATCTTTTGTTGCCCGACATCTTTTAAAAAGAGTTAAAAGTATAAGAGTTGTTTCCCAAAAAATTAAGGATTATTTGGTAGATGAACTTGGGATAAATTCTGATTATATAATTGTTGCTCCTATTTTTATAGAGTCACATGCTTCTAAAGAAGATGTAATTAAAAATGATAATCTAATAGTTTCTTTGTCTCGTCTTGAAAAAGCAAAAAACATTTTTAGACTTATTAGTGCCTTTGAAATTGTTGCTTCAAAAAATCAAAATTTACTTCTACATATTTATGGTGACGGAAGTGAAAGAGAAAATATCGAAAAAAGAATTGAGAATAGTGCTTTTCGTGATCGTATAAAAATGTGTGGGTTTGAATCAAATCCGTTCAAAGTGATGGCTTCTGCTAGGGTATTTGCCATATCGAGTGGTTACGAGGGATATGCTGTGACTGCGGTTGAAGCTGTGATGTCGGGAACCCCCGTATGTATGACTCCTGTTGGGTGTGCTAACGAATTCATTGTAAACTGTATAAATGGATTTGTATCTCCAACTTTTACAACCATTGATTTTGCAGAAATGCTTCAAAAAACACTCGATTA
>CAYLOB010000116.1:0-2894 GCA_964385205.1 uncultured Candidatus Saccharibacteria bacterium
TATTCAAGCTTTCAAAGTAAAGCTTATCGAGGGTAATGCTATCCAACTTCACCCACTTGTTTGTCCTGCGTTTAACGCTGACTTCGACGGTGACCAGATGGCTGTGCACGTGCCGCTTGGCGAAGAAGCTCAAATGGAAGCAAGAGAAATTATGGCATCGGACAAAAACATTCTAAAACCGGGATCAGGAAACTTGATTGCTTCTGTTGACCGACTCGACATGGTGCTTGGATGTTTCTGGATGACAACAATTGTTGCCGGAGAACGAGGGGAAGGAAAATATTTCTCTTCAACTTCAGACGCTCTTGCTGAGTATTCTTTCGGCGCGCTTTCTTATAGAGCAAAAATTAAAGTTCTTCCAGGAACTGAAGAAAAGTTTAAAGAATTTGATGGTAAATTAATTGAGACTTCTCTAGGACGACTTTTGTTTAATGAGCTTCTGCCAAATGATTATCAATTTATAAACAAAGAAGTTGATAAGAAGGCTATGGCACTTATTATGTCTGAGCTCACAGCTAAATACGGAATTGAAAAACTTCCAGTTGTTCTTGACCGAATCAAAAACTTTGGATTCAAATATGCAACTCAATCAGGAGTAACTTGGGGAATCGACGATATTCAAGTTCCACAAGCGAAATACGCGATCATAAATGAAGCGAAGAAGCGTTCGGAAGAAGTTATGGATCAATTTAACGACGGACTTCTGTCTTTTGAAGAAAGAAATAGAAAAAATATTGAAATTTGGCACGGAGTAAAATCACAAGTAGAAAAAACAGTACTTGAAAGTCTTGATAAAGAAGGTTCTGTTTATACAATGTGGAAATCAGGAGCTCGAGGTTCTGCTTCTCAGATTACACAGATGGCAGGTATGAAAGGACTTATTCAAAATGCCAGTGGAGAAACTCTTGAATTACCAATTCTTTCTTCAACAAAAGAAGGATTTAACCCAATTGAATATTTCGTAAACACTCACGGATCACGAAAAGGTCTAACTGACACCGCTTTGAACACGGCGAAGGCTGGATACTTAACACGACGACTATTCGTTGCAGCTCAAGATGTGATCATTACTGAAAGTGATTGTGGTACAAAAGAAGGAATTACACTCAGAAAAGAAACTGCTTCTGGAATCGAAACTCCAATTTCAAAAATTGTTAAGGGACGAGTATTAGCGTCAGACTTGGTTGGTAAAGATGGTGGAGTTATATTCAAGAAAAACCATATGCTAACAAACGAGGATTCTCTTGTTATTGAAAAAGCGGGAGTAGAAGAAGTGTTTGTTCGAAGTCCACTTGCATGTAAAACACTTAAAGGTATGTGTGCACATTGTTACGGACTAGATCTTGGAAAAAATAAATTTATTGATCTTGGTGAAGCTGTAGGAACTGTTGCAGCTCAAGCGATTGGAGAGCCAGGAACACAGCTAACGATGAACACAAAACACGCCGGAGGTGCTTCTTCTGTTGCAGGAGACGTAACACAAGGACTTCCACGAGTTGAAGAAGTGTTTGAAAAACGAAGTCCAAAAAACCCAGCTGCAGTTGCTATTGCAGACGGAGTTGTGACTGAAATCAAAGAATCTCCAAAAGAAAAAATCATTACTGTTGCTTCGAGTGCACTTGAGAAAACAACTAAGTCAAAGAAAGATTCTCATGACTATGAAGTTCACAAGGCTCGTATGTCACTTGTAAAAGTGGGTGACAGTGTTAAAAAAGGACAAGTTCTAACTGACGGATCAGTTGATATTGATGAATTGTTCAAATACGCCGGTAAAGAAAAAGCTGAAGAGCGGAGAAGAGCTTCCGCGTGAGTATTACGAACCTGTACGAACTTCAAGGAGAGCCAGTTTCAAGAAAGCACATTGAACTTATTGTTAGACAAATGTTCTCAAGAGTAAAAGTGAAGACTGCTGGAAATACAACATTTGCTGTTGGAGAAATAGTTGAATGGCAAGAACTGTTTGATCAAAATGAAAAAATGAAAGCTGAAGGTTTGGAAGAAGCAAAATCAGAACCTGTTGCACTTGGAATTACAGAAGTTTCACTTTCAAGACGAAGATTCTTGTCAGCGGCTTCTTTCCAACACACAACAAGAGTTCTTATTTCTTCTGCTGTTGAAGGTTCTAAAGACAAACTTACAGGTCTTATGGAAAACGTGATTCTTGGACGACTTATTCCAGCAGGATCAGGATTCGTAGGAAGTGAAAAGTCAGAAATGATTAAAAAACTACAAGCTACATTTAGAGAAGAAGGAGACAATTATTAGTTTGTGTAACACAAAGAAACAGAGTTTCTTTGTAGATAACAAATGTCGTCTACCACAGAAAAAATAAAAGAGCGACTTTCTATCATAGATGTACTATCTTCGTACATTACTATAGAAAAGGCGGGAGGAAGTCTTAAAGCGAGGTGTCCATTTCATCAAGAAAAAACACCATCCTTTTTCATCTCACCCGAACGAAACACTTATTATTGTTTCGGGTGTGGTGCTAAAGGTGACATATTTTCTTTTGTTCAGGAATTCGAGAGTCTCGATTTTCTCGGTGCACTCAAGGTTTTGGCTGATAAGGCAGGGGTTACTATAGAAAGTTTTGAGAAGGGAACGGGAGATACAAAAAAAAGAATTTTTGATTGCCTTGAGGAAGCCACTCTTTTTTTTCAGCAAGAACTCAAAAAAAATAATGAGGCACTGATCTATCTTAAAAAAAGAGGTCTTGCTATAGAAATGGTTCGTGACTGGAGAATCGGTTTTGCACCAGATGATTGGCATATCTTGCAAAAGCACTTACAAACAAAAAACTTTACAATTAAAGAAATAGAGGAGGCTGGACTTGTAAAACAAGGTGATAAGGGGAATGAATACGCTCGATTTCGTGGACGAATCATGTTTCCAAT
>CAYLOB010000117.1:0-2881 GCA_964385205.1 uncultured Candidatus Saccharibacteria bacterium
GCATAAAACCGCGCGCTGACAATTTCAATGTGTGAGCCGCATTTTTTGCAAGCGTTTCAGCTTCTTTTGATAGATAGCTTTGTGCATCTTTGTTTCGATTCGCGTTAAACCTCCTCGCAGCTACAATTTTTTCGCGGAGCGTATCGGATGTTTCCAGATTTTTGTTTGTTCTAAAATATAGTTCGTCTGCTTGATTTACTTCACAATGAATTGGAATCCTGTCGAGCAACGGGCCTGAAAGTTTTTTCGCATATAATCGCTTTTGTTGGAGGGTGCAGCGACACTCGCGCCGTGAGTCACCAGTAAAACCACAAGGGCATGGGTTTTGCGCCGCGATCAAAATAAAATTTGCTGGAATCGTTATCGAATTTTCAGCACGCGCAAGGTTTATTGTTTTGGATTCGAGAGGTTGTCGAAGTTGTTCGAGAACATCACGATCAAATTCGGGCAATTCGTCCAAAAATAAAACACCATTGTGCGCAAGTGTTAATTCACCCGGTCGAAATTGACGCCCAACCCAGCGCCCCAGCATCGCGGAGCTTTTTGCACTGTGATGTGGTGCACGAAACGGCCGTTCGTTTACCACACTGCGTCCCACAAGTGACTGCGCCTCGGAAATTTCTAGTAACTCTTCCTGACTTGGTTCGGGGAGTAGACCAACAAAACTTTTTGCAAGCATTGTTTTTCCAACGCCTGGCGGCCCAGATAACAAACAATGATGTTTTCCTGCAGCCGCAATCAAAAGTGCTCGTTTCGCGAACTCATTTCCATGGATTTCTGAAATATCAACTAAATCCGTTTGTGCTGTTGAGGGACTCTGCTGCTTTTTTTGAGCCTCAATCATTTTTGTACCACATAAGTGTGCGGCACACGCAGCAAGGTCGGTAACTGGGTATACAGTTATTCCAGGCAATAAGCAAACCTCCTCCGCATTCGCCCCGGCCGGAACAAACAGCGTTCGTTTGCCGGCGTTATAGGCAGACCGCGCGGCCGAAATAATTCCACGCACCGGTCGAAGCGTTCCATCGAGTGCGAGTTCACCAATAAACGCGGCATCTTCTGGAATTTTAAACTGAAGTTGTTTGTGTAAAATCGCAAGTGCGATGGGTAGGTCGAAGCCCGTGCCTTCTTTGGGCACTCCTGATGGGGCTAAATTGATCGTGATGCGAAAATTATAGGGAAAAGGGAATCCAGATTGCTTAATTGCAGACCGTACGCGGTCGCGCGCCTCCTGAATTCGCGCATCAGGGAGTCCAACAACTGTAAAATGCGATAGACCGCTTACAACCGATGCTTCAACGGTAATAAGTTTTCCTTCGATACCAAAAAGCGCAGCACTAAAAATCTGTGTAATCATACCCCCCTATAAATTATGATTTATTTTTTTGCCGAAACTTGTTTTGAAACAAGAATTATCATTCCCGCAACAACTAAAATGTCAGCAATGTTGATTATCGCATTAACTACGCGAAGGTAGTCAATGGTATATCCATAGGTAACACGGTCAAATGCATTTGACAAGGCCCCAACAAAAATCATGAAAAAACCAATATTTGCCCGATGGTTATCCATTTTTTTCACCCAGACAAACAGAGTTGTCAAAAAAAATAATGTGAGAGGAATAACTATCCACAAGGGGATGGGTATATTGAAGGCAACGCCGAAATTGTGGTGGCGCTCAAGCGCAAAAAAACGCCAACCAAGAAATCTTTCAGAAAAAAGAGGATTCTCGATTGACATTTTTAAGAGGCGATCGAGTAGTACAAGAAAAACAAGGGAAAGTGTTTCTTTTCGTGCTAGGTGTATCACAATTCCTGGGTCAAAGCTTTTTTACATGCAACACATGAGCTTGATGTTGGGCGTGCGCGGAGGCGTTGTTCGTCAATTGGTGTGTTGCAATATTTACAAATACCGTAAGTTCCTTTTGCAAGACGGCTTTCAGATTCAATAATATCGCGCATTTCAGACTGGTTCGAGTCAAGAAGCTGAAGATTTGCGTCGTAAGTTGCAACTTCTTCTGCGCTTTCGTCCTCGCCCTCGCCGTAGCTTGGGAAAGCTGAGCCTGTCTCCTTGTTTGTCAAATCATTAAGCTGGCGTTCAAGACGTACCTTTTGCTGCTGCAACATTTCTGTCATTTCTGCCAAAAATTCTTTTGAAAATGAAGTGTTCATATGCCTGGAGAGTAAAAGCTGATATACAAAATAGTATATGGTTATACGGTTTGCATGTCAACTGAGGACGGTAAAGAAAAAACCCTATAAAAAGCGCAAAGGCTCGGGCAAACACCCGAAACAATGTAGTTAATCGGTGAGCCACGAGCCTGTTGTGCAAGGCGGACACTACTTGAGGTACACGCGAACGCGACCTCGAGGATATCTATCTTGCATGGTTGGGTTGTTGTTCGCATCTAATCCTTCTGCGTGGTGTAAAGTATCCTCATTTTATTGCGAGGCAACACCGGATCGTGAGTGGGAACTATCTCGAAAGATTGTTCTTCCAGTATTCACGCCTTTCTCGTTGAAAGAAAAGTGGAACTTGATTTGAAACTGTACTTGGACAAAGAGCGGCCTATAGATTGTAGCGCGGACAAAAGAGCTATATATGCTTCGATGAGAAGCGATTTGTGTACTTTTGAAAGGCGAGAGTCTAGAGCGTCTCT
The DNA here is from genome assembly GCA_964385205.1 of uncultured Candidatus Saccharibacteria bacterium. Classification (GTDB taxonomy): domain Bacteria; phylum Patescibacteriota; class Minisyncoccia; order Phycocordibacterales; family CAIRYW01; genus JAUPVJ01. The sequence continues at coordinate 2,660 of CAYLOB010000117.1, forward strand.
CGGACCCCGACTCAATCAAGCGTTTCATTAGCACGAAATAACTATACCATAAAAAAGCCATTTTGTCAACGAACGCGTAGACAAAAAATTCGAGACGCAATAATTACGGGGCTTTTCCACATATTGACCCCACTTTTCCACAGGTTTATCAACACTGTATAGGATAGTATATACACGAAATCACCTAAAATACTTGACGACCACCCAGGTTTAATGATAAAA
>CAYLOB010000118.1:0-2806 GCA_964385205.1 uncultured Candidatus Saccharibacteria bacterium
TGTTGATTTACAAGACCAGTACGACACCCGTATTTTTATTGCAGATTTTCATGCGATAACCACGGTTCAGGACAAGGAATTATTGTCGTCTAATATTTATGATATTGTCTGTGATTATCTCGCGCTTGGACTCGATCCTAAAAAAATCGTCCTCTTTCAGCAGTCCAAGATTCCTGAAGTAGCAGAACTCACGTGGTATTTGAATTGTCTCACGACAGTGCCGTATCTCGAACGCGCTCATGCGTACAAAGACAAAGTTGCAAATGGTAAAGAGCCAAGTGTGGGACTTTTTGACTATCCGATCCTCATGGCAGCAGATATTCTTATCCAAGATGCACATGTGGTACCTGTCGGACAAGACCAGAAACAACACATAGAATTCGCACGAGACATTGCAGAGAAATTCAACCGTGTATACGGAGAGACATTTAGATTACCAGAACCGCTCATCATGGATACCGTAGCAACTGTACCTGGTACTGATGGAAGAAAGATGAGTAAAAGTTACGGTAATACTATTCCACTTTTTGCGACAGAAGATGAAATTAAAAAAGCAGTTATGAGTATTCCGACAGATTCTCGCGCAAAAGATGAAGTGAAGAATCCTGATGATCTCGTGCTCTATCAAATTCACAAACTTTTCAACGATGCACCAGAAATTCGAGCAGGGTATACACAAGGATTCGGATATAAAGATGCAAAAGAAATGCTTATTGCAGATATTAATGCCTGGATTGCACCACTTCGTGAAAAAAGAGCAGAGATTGCCGCAGATAGAAAAATGGTGTTAGGTGTTCTTGAACATGGTGCGAAGCAAGCACGACTTATTGTTGAAGAGAAAATGAAAGAGGTGAGAGAGAAGATTGGATTATCCTTACAATAATTTTAATATGTCCTATATTCCAAAAATTTATATTCTGTATGCGATGCCTCTTAACAGAAGTCGGGAAACTGTTTTTAAAAGAAATAACTGGTGGTATCCTTCTGTAGAAGAAACTAAACAAGGGTTTAATTTAGTGAAAAATCTTTGGGAAAAGTCAAACATAGACAATAGAATAGTTTTAAAATTAATAGAAGTTTTGGGAGTTGCTCCGTCCTATGATTTAGAATTTTATGTTTTAGGAAAGGGAATAACAGCAGGTTCTGTGCCGTTATTGTTACCACTGTATAAAGAAGAAAAATTATGGAGCGATGAATGGTTTATTGATACAATAATACATGAATTAATTCATCGTTTTTGTGCATCTCCTAGAGAGGAGCATTATGAAACAAAAGAATATTGGAAATATCTAAGAGAAACATATAAAGAATTACCGATCATTACACAAAATCACTTAATTGTATATGCCGTACTCAAAAAAGTACTCCCTGTTGTTTTCACAGAGGAACAAATAAAAGATCTTCGATCATATGAAATTACACCTGAATACAAACAAGCCATGGATCTAGTTGAAGAAAAAGGTGCAGATTTCTTTATTAAAGAGTTTAAAGACAAAGTAATCTAATTTTATATATTTTTATTAAATAAAATTATTTAATAAAACACCCTTATCTAGTAAGGGTGTTTTGTATTGACAAATGACACAATCATGTGATATAATATATTCAGAAAAATTCACAGAACATCAAAAAACCAATACATAATGAAGAACGTAAAAATTCAAAACATTCGTGATTTATTTCGTTTGATAAAACAAGTAAATCAATCCTTGATTCCAAAGAAATATCGAAAAGATTTTTTTGGAATACTTATTCTTGAAACACTAGCTGGTCAATCATGGATTATCACTGCGATCATTTGGTCAAAAGTTCTTGATTTAGTAACCATGAAAAATGTCCCAAATGCAATTTCAACGCTTATGATATTCGTTGTCTCGTATCAGGGAATTACTTTTTTGAGGAATCTTTTAAGTTAAAAAGCTAGATTGATTGAAAGTAGGATCAAAAATGAAATCAGTCAACACACCCAATCATTGATGATAAAGAAACACAGTGAGTTAGAAAAGTATGACAAAGAACACCCCGAGTATCGTGAGATTATCGAACATGCTTCTATGAATCTTGATAGCAGTATGGAAGTATTCTTGGTGCAAAGAGCGCTACTACAGAATTTCATTACCTTCTTTGTGGCACTGATAGGAATACTCACACTCAATTGGTGGTACGCAGTTTTGGCAATATGTGCAATAGTGCCATCATTCATATTTACCTACAAGAGAAACAAAATCAATCATGAAAAACGAAAACGAATGGTTGAGATAAGACGGTATAACAAAGATTTGAATGAAGTGATCATTGATGATTATGCAAAAGTTGGAAACAGAATTGATTTTCTCTTACCAAAATTTACCTCAGGATTATTTTGGTTAAAGAAAGTTGATTTTCTTTTTTACAAATCAGGAACGCAATACCGATGGGTTTTCAATGGCATCTTTCTTGGCTTGACCGGATTTGTTATATATGATCTTACAAAAAATGCTTTGCTTGGAATTATTGGATTAGGCACGTTAAATCTGGGTTTCAATTACTTTGGTAGAATCATTGAAACACTACATTCTTTGAATGAATGTTTACTTTCTCTATTCAAGAATCTTAAAGGTACTGAAGATTTTCTTACATTTTTGAATTACACCAGTGTGATGAAGCATCAAGATACTGGAGTTATTATCAACAAAAAAGCAAAAATAACAATTGAATTTAAAAATGTATTTTTCAGATATCCTTCGCAAAAAGCCAATGAATGGGCATTGCAAAATGTTTCTTTTATCATCACTGATGGAGAACGTGTAGGACTTCTAGGAGAAAA
>CAYLOB010000119.1:0-2805 GCA_964385205.1 uncultured Candidatus Saccharibacteria bacterium
AAGAAACAGAAAAACGAGGCATAACAACAGGTTTAACCAATAAAGGTTTCCTGCGTAATGCGTAAATTGTGCGTCCTATAAATTTTAACATATTTTGATAATTTAGTGATTTCTATTCCTTTACTGGTCAAACCTGCGACCGTTATACAAAAATACAAATAATAGAATCATCGTTTTGTTAAAGAATGTTAAAAGATTATCCAAATATAATTGACTTGTATTTTATTTTAAGTATTTGGGCAGCGGTACTTAATACATCAATAGCATCTTTTTTGTGTGTGTTGTCGCCCTCTTTCGAGTAGCTTGTTAGGTCATTTACGAAGTCTTTGTACTCTTTATTTTCATTGTATTTCGATTCGTTAAAGATGAAATACTTTATTATAAATTCATAGTTTGATAATATCCTTATTTCTTTGTTTACAGTACTCGGAAAAGCTGTTAAAATAGTGTGATTGCTTAATTGTTTTTTAAGTAGTAATACGCTTGCAAGTCCTATTCCATTCGACTCAATCCAAATTTGTTGAGTGTTATTTTCTTTTACTTTTAACGGCACACGTTCGCAATTAATCATAGTACCGTCTTTATTATGTATCACATCGTTAACGTAAAAAGCAATATCATTGTTGTATTGAATTACCTGTATAAATGGAATACTATATTTGTCGCCTCCTTTATCTGCCGGATCTGTTACTGCAAAACTAAAATCTATTTCCTCAGGTTTTAAGTCTAATTTTTGTAATTTTATTACAGATTTTGGGATTAAAACGCCTTCGGGGTCTTGTATCCAGCCCCCAATAACAATATTATCATATTTTAACGGGTCTTCAATTAATAACTTATTGTAATCTCTAATAATGTTTTTAGGGATATATTTTTCGTTAACGTCTTTATAGCTTGTATGAATATACATCACATTATCAATTATCGTATTTTCACCCCCTTCAAGTCCTTTTTTCTCAAAAAATTCTTTAAATATCCAATGTTCTTTAGTGGTTGGGTTCAATATTAATATAGTCAGGTTTCGTTTCTCAACGGATCTGATTGAGTAAAACACTTTTTTAAATGTTTCGTAATCGGGTAGCTCCTCAGCTTCATCAACAACGAAGCAATTAAACCCGGATAATGATTTTAAATTAGCAGTCTGGATTTTAGAACCTGTTTTTATTCCTTTAAAAGCTATTCGATTGTTTCCTTTTTCAATTTGTTTCTGAGTATCGTTAACCTTGCTTTCATAATTCAATAGCTCGATTTTATCGCTTACTTCTGGCTTAATTGAATCAACTATACTCATATTGGTATAACGTGTGTATAATATGTTCCAATCGTGTTCTACCAATGCAATTAGATTGAATAATGAAACTACAAAAGATTTCCCAGAAGCCCTGCCACCTGTCATAATTACTGTGTCAATCTCGGGTAAATCGGACGTTAAAAGCCTGAAAAGTGGTTTATATTTCTTTGATATGTCTATTTCATTCATTTAGTATTTATTTAAACATACAAATCTAATATAGCAAGCGTTATACTTTACTGAATTGATTGTGCATTTATCTGAACATAAAGTGCATTTAGTTTTAATCTTCATTATCAAAGTCCTTGAATACTATTGTAGTTGATTGTATTTTGTCGCCTTTGGTTGTTATATCTTGATTGTCTTTTAAACCCAAATCACGTGCAATTATATTAGCGTTAAGTAAGTCAGCTGAAGCACCTTGAAATTTTTGATTATAAATAGTTTTCTTAATATCCTGTATGATAGTATAAAAATCTTTGTCTTTTTCAGTTAAATTAGATTCAAATTGTCTGAAATAGTTTTCATCACAACCCAAATAAAAACAAAGTTGGCTAATTGTCATAGCTCTCATTTTAGGTATTTTTTCGAGTGTAATATCACCCATGTATGGAAACGCCTTTGTTTCGTATAAAGGGTTTTCTTCACACCACTCGAAGTATTCACAAGCCGCCTCCCAAAGTAATTCAGGCGTAGCAAATAGTTTTTCACGTCCATGTTTAGAACGTAATTTCCAAAATTGATTTCCTTTAGGTGCTGCACACATATTACAAAGTATTATTATTCATTTTACAAAGATACTATAAATTTAATCAATACGTGTTTCGTTGTATAACATTTTTTCTTCCATAGCTTCAACTAAGTTGATATTATAGTGTTTAGCCATTGCAAATCAAACGAGCGTTATGTCTGCAAGTTCTTTAATATCAAATAAATCATCAGAATTATAATTAGATAATAAAAGCTCTTCAGTTTCTTCATCAATTTTACGAATAAAATCTCTTGAATTAGTTTTATCTGTTATCTGCCCTCTCTTTACAGTAGCCGCATAATTACGGTCTGTTATTTCCTGTATTGTCATTTTGTTTATAAATAAAATTTACAATTATTTGTTTCTTTTCTGCTAAAGTGTGATTAGCTTCAATTGTTTTTCTAAAACCGTTTAGTTTCGATTTTGGCAAAGTTATATTGCAATCAGTTACTTTGATTACGTTGTTTATTTTTTTGCCCGTTTCGCTTATGATAATGTTTGTGATTGTAATCATATTATTTTAATTCAATTGGTCTCCATTCACATACATATCCTAATTCTGCCTCATCGCCTTGATAGTTTAAAAGCAAAATCTTTTCATCTTCATAATTTCGATATTTTGCAATTACCAATTCATTTACCGGAGGTAATTCATCTTCAACATCTATCCAACGTTGAGCCTCTTTTATTGCATCTTCAATTGGTATTGATAAATCTACTGTTAATGCGTATTTGTCGCAAATTTCGTGTGATATTTGTTCTA
>CAYLOB010000120.1:0-2799 GCA_964385205.1 uncultured Candidatus Saccharibacteria bacterium
TTTCACTTGATTTATTAACTAACTTTTATGTGTAAATTTAATTATAAATAAATTAACTTAATGTAACTACCTTGGAGTATAAACTCTACCAATATAACCTCTACTGCTAGGATTATTTAAATTAAAATTAACTATCCTAAAACCAGTTCCTAGATTATGTCCCCCACCATTACTACTACGTCCCCAATCCCAAACAGCATACGAACCATCAGCTCGTATAGACTCAACAATAACAGAATGAAAAGGATCGGCATGTGAGTTGCCTTCATAAAATCTATAATCGACCGTTTCACCCGGCACAGGCATTCTTGGTGTTCCAAAATCTGGTGTGGGTCCGCTAGAAGATTTGTAACCTTGTTGGAATTCAGCTCCACTTAGAGTAACTCCAGCGACTCTGTATAATTCCGCAGTACCAGCAGAACAATGTTCCGCAGTACAATTACTATACCCAGATCTAATTAGAGCCAACACTTTTTGATTTGCTGGTCCAACATTGTCTGTGTATCCTGAAGCGGGAGTTTTATATGTGCTATTAAGTGCATTAATCTGAGATTGTAAACCATTCCATTTATTCAAAGCCGTGGCGTCTCCAGCTTCGAGTGCTGTTTGGTCTGCTTCAGTCCATTGACCATAAACACCAGTGTATTGAGCTTGAACAAGTTTTGGTAAACTAAACTCCCCCACATTACTCTGCACCTGACTCAAATCCACACCCGTTATATCAAGCTTCACACTAACTAAATTAGGATCAATCGTCCTTAAGATCACAAACGATCCTAAAGCAAGAAGAAGCCCCATAATAGCAGAACTAATCCTCTCTTTAGCCTCTTCCTTCCCTCCCATAGCATCTGTAGTTATATACTCTATTCCTCCCCACATAATCATGAGTACAGCGAGTCCTGTTGCGATGACAATACCTAGTCTGTATAGATTCTTAAAATATGCTTCAAGCGTTCCTTCGTTAATTACTATTGTATCTCTCGCAACATTGTCTTGGTTTGGGATGGGGGCGAGGAGTTCGTAATTTACAACCGCAAGTGTTACTTTTGAATATTCAAATAAAGAAAAAACAGATATTAAAATAATAAGCAGTTTAAAATAGGTTTTATTCATGAAAATTATATGTACTAAAATTCAATTGAAGGCGTTTTTGATTTTTCTAGATTTAAACTAGCTCTTGTTGATGCTTCCTGTAAGAAATTGTCTGGACTTTTAACATCAACATCAATAATAGATGTTCCACCATCCTCACCAGAGTATCTAAATACAGCATAGTCTTTAGAGAAAAGAAATGATTCAGATCCATTTACCTTCCATGTGTAATTAAGACCACTTCGGCTCGATGTTTCAAAAAAATAAGGAATGGTTATAAGTCCCAACTCTTTATTTTTAATACTCGCTGAATTGATTTTTTTGTTGAAAAGAATTCCATATAAAGGACTTTTTTCGTAAAAAAAAGCAGAAGGCTCAACATATTCATAACTTATGGTTTGTTTAGCTTTGTTTCCAAAGTCATCTGTCGCTTCAATTTGGATTTCTTCGGGTTTAAGAAGTATTCCTCCTTTAACTATCATTGAATTTTTCATGAAACCTGATTCGTCATTTTGAACTTCGTAATCCTTCTTCCATTTGAAAGTGGTGTTTTTTGGAAGAGTTACTGTTTGGCCATTGGTGAATGTTGGTATGGCAACCACTATTGATTCTCCCATAAATCCTGGGAGAGCCTTTCCCTTGTAAAATGGAGGGGTATAACTTCTAGCTTCCCAAAGTAAGTCAACTTCTTGAGGTTTGAAAAAAAGTTGTTTTGTTATGACTGGTCCACCTGTAGGTTGAATGCTAATTACAACAGTCTGTGCTGTTCCAACAGGTCCACTATTGAGTTCAAACATCTGTTCCCCTCTTCCTGATTTTTTTATTACATTATTTACCTTCCAAGTTATAAAAGCACGGGTCAAATCCGTTCCATACGCTTCGACTTTAATATTTACTTTTTCATTAGGTGACGGAAGTTCTGGTTCTACAATAACTGACACTTGTTCTTCGAGTTCCGGGATTTGTCCAGGTATAGAAATGGCTTGTACTAAATCTACAAACTGAAAGCAAACAAAAAGAGTAATTAACGATAAAAAAAAGATTCGTTTCACATACATAGTATAAGATGAAAGTGCTTTAGATTCAATCAGTTTAAATCAAAAAAATCACTTCTCTAAACTTTATGTTTCAGAGCTTTTTTGATTAGGTCTGCAAAACTAGTGTCAGATTTTTTTTCTAATTCTTTAGTAGTTTCAATAAGTTTTTGTTGATTTTCTTTGTTCTTTTCCTCTGCCTTCTTGTCTAGTTCCTTTTCACCTTCTTTACTCTTATTTTCCGGCCTTTTAAATATAGGTTTTTTATACATGTTTCCTGGTATAAATGGCTTAGGAGTTTGTTTTTCTTCTGGTTTAGCATTTCCGCTTAAAGGTTTTTGACTCGGAATGCTTTTAGGGTTTACCGGGGTCGTCCCCCCACTTTCCTTTGATTTTTCTATTTTATTTGAGGTTATCCCTTTCCCTTTTCCTGCATACTTTTCATTTCGAAGTTTTTCATAGATAGTTCTTGAATTTTTGTCACTTTCAGATTCTTTTTCTAATTTTTGCATAGTGAGTATTTGATCTTCTTCATCTTGATTCGCCATCATTACTCGCATCTCTTCAGCCCGTTGCTCAATCACAGCTTGATTCTCTAATTCTCCTGCTTGCTCTATGTTTGCGGTGGCACTTACGTCATCTTGTTTCTTTAGTAAAGGAGATTTTTTGGATT
>CAYLOB010000121.1:0-509 GCA_964385205.1 uncultured Candidatus Saccharibacteria bacterium
TTATAAGGCTTCAAAAGGACAATCCAAAATTTACTGAACAATTTGATTTAGTTATTTTAGATGAAGCCCATAAAGCATTAGGTGAAGTTACTAAAGAACAAGTTCAGGCAATAGCCCCTAATGCTTTGAAAATTGGATGCACAGCCACAGCAGAATATGGCCCAAGTAAGCACATCAACGAAATATTACCAGAGCTGATCCATAAGATGGAAGTAAAAGAAGCTGTAGAACTAGGGATATTAGCTAATCCCAGAGGTTTTTTATACAAAACCTATATTAAGCTTGAGGGCGAGATTGGTGACCAGCTAGATTATCCAGCTCCTGTACTAAGGAAGTTAAATATCGAGGCTCGAAATAAAGTCACAGTAGACTTCGTAAAAACTTTTGTGGCTCAAGGTATAAGTGGTTTAGTTCCATGTCTTCCTGGGGACCGAGGGCAACTTGCCCGGGAAATGGCTGACAGAATTTGTGCTGAGACCGTAATTGATCAAACTACAAAACAAAGCAGG
>CAYLOB010000121.1:519-2770 GCA_964385205.1 uncultured Candidatus Saccharibacteria bacterium
AAGTATTACGGAAGATACCTCCAGAGATGAGCGTAATGAAATTTACGAAGCTTTTAAGAACAAGGAAATTGATTGTATCACATACATAGATATCATTACTACTGGTAAAGATTTGCCGAATGCCAAATTTTTAGTTAGGAATAGGCCAAGAAAATCCAAAGTTGAAAGCACCCAAGAGATTGGAAGACTCCTTCGACCTTTTGAAGGTGAAGACCCATATATCGTGGAAATAGAAGACGAATTTCCCTCAGGTTCTACTAAGCCATATACTATTTTTGATTTATTTGAAGTAGAAAATATTGAGCAAGGCGGACAAATGGTAAAGCCCATTGAAGTAATTGGCCCTGAAAATGTTGATGGGATTGAAGTAGTTATAGGAACTCCCCCAGATACTGAGGAACCAACTACAGGTCCGGAAGGGGTAACTGACGTTCCACCTGAAGAAAAAATAGACGTGATTGAACCCCCTATAAAAATACTCCCACCCAATGATGAAGACGATGAAGACGAACGTGAGCGCCAAGAAAGATACGAAAGAATGACAAGAGAGTTACTTGGCAAAATGCAGGTAGAAGCAAATTTAGTTAGAGAATTGAGGAGAGTTGAATATAAAAAGAGAGAGGCTGCCCCCGAAGGCTGGTTAACAAACGGCGCCTTAGCAGATAAGTTATTGGTAGATAATCAAACCGTAACAAGAATAGCAGAGAGGTACAGAGCAGATAACCCAGCTTGGGTTAAGGATTACCTAACTGCAAGAGGACTTTTTCCACATTACCATCCTGAATTAGTAGCAATCATAACAACTGAGTTATCGAATAAAATCGAAAGTGCGCCAGTAGGATGGATGACTAAAGGAGCTTTAACAGCGCAGCTTAAACTTAGCGGTAAAAATATAAAGAAGACAGCTGAAACTTATAGGCAAGCTAATCCGACATGGTTTAAAATATATCTCGACAAAGGACGAAAAAAATCTGAGCATTATCACCCTGATTTAATATTGGAGATAATAAAAACCTTAAAGGAAGGCAAAGAAGAAGCGCCGTCTGGATGGTTAAATAATAATAACATAGCAACAAAACTCAAAGTCAGTCAGAGTACCATAACAGGGATGGCAGAGAAATACAGAGACCACAAGGAATGGTTTAAAAATTATATTGATAAAGCAAAAAGAGTATCAGAGCATTTCCACCCAGATTTAGTTGCAATCATTACTCAAGAGGTAAGTCAAAGAGGAGAAACCGTCCCTGAAGGCTGGATGACCAGGAATCGTCTAGCAGGTGTTTTAGGAATCCATGAACTAACTATAAAAAAACTTGAGAGTAAATATCGGCAGGCGAATCCACAATGGTTCAAAAAGTATTTAGATAAAAGCAATCGACAGTTTGAGTATTATCACCCAGACTTAATAGAACAAATAACAAGAGAGTTAAAAAAATAATTTTAATTTGAAGGCATTAGAGACAGAGATGAAGTTAGGGAAATATAAATCTCCCTTACTAAAGCCTAGAAAGTTTTACCCGTCAGAGGGCGGGCAGGCACCACTATCAACTTGGTGTACCAACAAAAAACTTCCACCCTTGCGGTGGAAGTTTTAAATAAGTAGTGCAAAAATCAAAAGCGGGCGGGTTTAGGGTGCGGCCGCCCGCTTTGTGTTGCATGGCTGTTTAGCTTTAAAGTCCTTCCTCGCGCAGGCGGCGGGCAATTTCGAGTGCCGGGAGCCTGATGGCGTTTGCCTGACAATGAAAATTCAATAGTCGGCGTGCTTGGGGCCCGGTTAAACCCAAAAATTCGCCATCAGCGGTCCAGCCGAAGGAATAGCCAACCCGGTGGTCATCGTCACACCATTGCTGCCACGCTTTTTGTACGTTGCCTATCCTGCCTACGTACGCAGCGCCAATTATGTTAACGCGTAATCGGTGGACAGTTTCGTGGCCTCTGCCCACTGGAGGTTCGTAAAGCCGGTAGTCAAATTTTTCTTTACGCATCTCATGCTTAAGAGCGACCAGTGCAAAGCTTAATCTAGACTCCACAACCCCCGGAAGATTTAATGCCCGCTCAATCCAGCCTGCCAATGTGGGGTTAGATCGTATGTGTATTTTGCGGGCTTGGCTATCCAGCCAGCGATTAGTCATCCTGCCTCCTTGCAAACAGAATTTTAAGGGGAGTCCTAACAAGCCCCTAGTTTTCGTGCCTGCGTGCAGTATGAAACCAAAATATTAAAAAAAAATTAAGATCGTTTGTTTATGCTCAG
>CAYLOB010000122.1:0-2715 GCA_964385205.1 uncultured Candidatus Saccharibacteria bacterium
AGCCCGCCAAATATCCAAAAGAAACTGTCTGGATTGATGATTTGGGATATGCCGAGAAGGATCGGATTGGTCGCGATAAGGATGGTGCCGAGCAAAGCGACCAAGCGTGAAGCGAACGCATTTTGAAGCAGAAAATAGAAACCGAGCAAGGCGAGGGTAGAAAAAAGAAGGACCGGGAGACGGAACGTGATGTTGGTTGGTTCTGACTGGGGAACGTTGTACGCTTCAAAGAGTGAGGGGTTGAGATCGGGGCGGAAAGCATTGACGTTTTGTTCCGGGTTGGGTTCCGTGAGGAGGCCAATACCGGAGATGAGGGCGACGGTGATGCCGGGCTTGTCATTGATATAGGTTTCTTCCCAATCGTGATTTTTGAGCGCTTCCCAGTACTGAGGAATACGATCGTACTTCCAGAGGTGTTCATCGGTTGTCTCAAATTTTCCTAAATGAAAAAAACCAAAAGAAAAAAAAGTAACGAGGATGAGTGAGAGAATGCCTGCGGTCAGGAAGCGTTTGTGGGTGTCGGACAGAGCAGCGAGGGTATCAAAAACCATAGGGAAAGATTGAGGATTTAGAGCGAGGTGTCAAAGGGGAATATTTTTACGAATTGTCCGGGACGACCATTGATGAGGAGTTCCCACTCGGGATTGGATTTCTCGTAGTAGGTATCATAGCGAACCAGTCCTGCGTCGTTTAGGAGGTAGGGATTGGCCATCATGCGCTCTGTTCGACTCTCTCGTCCGGCAGAGATAACCACATAGTCTAATCCAGAAGTTGGAACGACGGAGAAGTTAAAGCCGTCGATACAGGTCCCCACAAAGAACTTACAGACGCCTTTTTTGTCAGTCCAAATGACAAGATTTTTGGCCTCGGGCAAAGAGTTCAAATAGGCTGCGGCTTCATAGCTGCCACTACCCATGTCTTTGATATCGGTCGTATAGGCGATTGGGAGAAGGGAGTTGGAAAAACTGAGTGGGAAAGGCGTTGCAAGCATGATCGCTACCAATACCATAAACGTGGCGCCAACGAAGAGAGTGTATTTCTTGCTGTAGGTCAAAAAAGTAGGAAGTTTCTTTTCGACATAATGAAAGAGAGTGAAGAGCCCGATACCACCTAGGATACTCAGGATTGGATAGAGCATGATTTGGTAGCGATTGATGAGTACTACCTGGTTGACTGCTGAAGCGAAAGAATACAAAAGAATAAAGACGATACTGGCCAGAACGAGTCGTTTTTGTGGTGACGATGAACGCACTCCCCACCAGGTGGTGAAAAGAGTGACGAGTATCCCAAAGAGGACTAGTGTTGGTACACCAAAGAAGAGGGGGTAGAAATTTGTGAGGAAGAGATTGATGGCATCGCTCACTTGGTAAATGCTTTTGGGCGAGGCGAGTACCTGCATGAAGTCCACCCAGGGCATACCAAGCATGCCGTTTAAGAGGACAAAGAAGAGAATAGAGAGGAGCGATCCGATAAAAAAATGCTCGAGAGGTCGCTGTATTTTTTGGAGTTGCGTCAGTGTCCAGGTGGTGGCACGTGCCTTGAAAAAGTACTGATCAATGAGAAGTATTGATACGAGGGCGATAAAGAGGGGTGCTACCTTTTCAAAGGCTTGGCTGAAAATGGTACTGGTAAAGAGTTTTTCTGGGGCGAGCCAAAGCGCTGGTAGTATGAGGTAAAAAACCGAGAGTCCGGTACCGAGCCAGATACCGAGGGTGATAAGTGATTGTTTGAAATACTCTGGAAACGCGAGATCATTTTTTTCAGTGATGTAGCGGAGAAAAATATACCCAAAAAAGAAGACAATGAGAAAGTTGGCCACGTACTTGGTCAGGAGGGCAAGGCCGAGAAAGATACCAGAAAGCAAGAGCGTCCGTAATGTTTTTTTCTCAAGGAACACCAGATAAGCCAGGAAGGAGAGTGGAGCAAAAATCCAAAGGAGTGAATCGGGATTAACGATTTTACTCATGCCGATGAGGATGGGCGAGAGAGTGAGGGCGATATAGCCGAGGAGGGCAGCTCCAGTTCCAATGAGGGGTACCAGCAGGAAATAAAAGAAAGGGAGGAAGAGTGTGATGGTAATGAGGAGTGGAAGGCGAAAGGCGAGAAAGTAATCCTCTATATTGAGCTCTGGGTTTTTGGCCGCAAAGATAAAACGAGCATCACGGTAGTCCTTAGGTGTCACAAAGAGGAGACCGGGACCGGAAGCGATGGCGACGGTAATACCGGGCTTGTCACTGACATCGGTTTTTTCAAAGTCGCGTTCGGCGAGGTTTTTCCAGAAGCGGGTAATGCGTCCATCCATCCAGAGTGGTTCGTCGACGGCCGCAAACTGCGCCAGATTGGTCAGGCCAAAGGAAAAGAAAAAGAGAGTGGCCAAAAAAACACTGACCAGAGCCCGTTTATTGTGTTTCTCATTATTTCCAGCAGTCGGGAGGAAAATATCCGTTTGACTCATGAGGTATACCCAGTACAGAAAGGCGGTGATGGTGTACAGCCCCACGCACAGAAAAACGAGAAAATGAAATTCCTGAGACCAAGAAATACCAAGTGCAAATATGAGTGCGATCGGGAGAAAAAAGGCGAGTCCTGATCGGAGCATGATGAGCGGCTGCCACGCACTCTTTTTTCCGATCAAAAAGAGGCTAAAGCTGCCCAGTAAGAAAAATGCGCCATAAAAAGGGGTATTATTGCTCCCGAGGTGCAGAAACGAGAGGA
>CAYLOB010000123.1:0-2702 GCA_964385205.1 uncultured Candidatus Saccharibacteria bacterium
CAACCACCTATATTGCTGGATTAGTACCCACATACATACCGACACTTCCTGTTGATCCAAATGCATCAGCTCCTTGTACAGGTTATCTATATGCTTCTAATGGTGCTAATTACAAATTACTGATTCACGCAAGTTATGAAGGGACGTATCCAACTGCGAGTCAACCCTTTTATGACCCGGTTCGTCCAACTTGGGCTTTGATGATTACCAACAAATCTACTCCAATGCCAGGAGGTTGTAGAGATGATACATCTCAGTATCCAATATGTTGGTAGATTTTTGTTGACTAATTATGTATGTAACGGAAATCCCACAGTTTGCAATACTTGGTAATTGAAAATATCGGTATATAATTTAAAGCATGGACGAAGAAGTAAAAATAGAAGATAAAGATGAAATCGAAAAAGCTCTAAGAGAATTTGAGCAAAAATCTGCTCTACAACAAATGCAAAAATCTCCTGAAGCTTTGAAAAATTCTGATATTCCCAAAATGGTGGGATGGGTTATGAAACTCTCTGGTGGAGCAATCAAAGAGCAAAAAACAGCAGAGTATGTGCTTTTAGCTTTGGTGGTTTTAATGGTTATTATTTCTTTGTTTTTGTTTTTTAGTGGAGAGAAAAAAAGTACTAAGCCTCCAATCATCATGGATAATACTTTCAATCCAACAATTAAAAATTAATAATAAATTATATGAATTTATATAGAACAACTAAAAATAATCTTGGATTTACTTTAATCGAGCTTTTAGTTGTTGTGGCTATTATTGGTATACTTGCAAGTGTCGTGTTGGCAAGCTTAAATACGGCACGCGCCAAAGCAAGAGATGCTTCAAGAATTACCAGCATTAGACAAATACAAACTGCTCTGGAGCTATATTTTAATGCGAACGGGTCTTATCCATCTTCTCCCGATTTAGATATTGTTACTGCGCTAACAACACCTCTTACTCCGACACATATTCCGAACATTACCAATACCACTGGCTCTCGTTACTACACTGCTTCGCAACCAACACCCAACTGGTATGCCATATACATGGCCTATGAGACTAAGACTCCCTGTTACCGTTGCGCAGGTCCGTCATGTATGTCTGGGCAAGGCTGGTGGGGTGTAAACATGTGTCAATAGAAAATTGACTTATTGGTCTAAATTTGCTAATCTCTAAACAAGTGAATTGAGCTTTGATTGATCCACTTTTCTCCTTTAATCCTCAGATTTAAGAGGACTAAAGAAAGAAAGTGCGATATTACAGAGCAATCCTAGCTGGTTAGCTTTTGGCTTATAGCTGATTAGTGAAAATTATAAAAGCTAGCTAGCTAAAACCTAGAAAGCTAATAAGCTAAATCAAAATGGCAAAAACATCAGTCAAAGCGAGAGCTTTAAAGAAACCAAAGTTCAGCACTCGGGCTAAAAACCGATGTTTTCGATGTGGTCGTGGCAACGCTTTTATGAGAGATTTCGGTATTTGTCGTATTTGTTTTAGAGAATTGGCAAACGAAGGCATGCTTCCGGGAGTCCGCAAGTCGAGTTGGTAGACCTCACCCCGCCTTCGGCACCCCTCTCCTTGTCAAGGAGAGGGGCCGGGGGTGAGGTGTAGAGAATAAAGATATTAAAACCATGGATCAAATTTCAAACATGTTAATAATAATGAAGAATGGCAGTCTGGCTGGCAAGAAGTCTGTAGTTTTCCCTTATTCTAAAATGAAACACGCCATTGCCGAGTGTTTAAAAAAGGAAGGATACATCAGCGCCGTGGCAAAAAAAATAAAGAAAGACCAACCAGTCTTGGAAGTTGAACTCATTTATACAGAAGATAAACCTAGAATTACCGAAATTGAAAGAATTTCCAAACAATCCCGTCGCGTTTATTTTGGAATAAAAGACATTCATTCAGTCAGAAACGGTTCAGGACTTTTGGTGCTTTCAACCCCGAAAGGAATTTTAGGAGGCAAAGAAGCCAGAGTCGAGCAAGTCGGAGGCGAAGCATTATTCAGAATTTGGTAGTTCGATATTTATAATAAAAATTTATGAGCAGAATAGGTAAACAAGAAATAAAAATACCAACGACAGTAAAAATTACGCAGAGCGCCCATCCTCTGGGTAATACTGTGACAGTTGTCGGACCCAAAGGAACTCTGAGTAAGAATTTTCGTAGTGACATCACCATCACCATCAAAGATGATGTCGTAAATTTGAATATCAAAAGAAACGACAAATTATCTAAATCTCTCTGGGGCACTTACGCTTCACATATCAAAAACATGATAAAGGGGGTCGAGACTCCCTATCAAAAAAAGTTGATTTTAGAAGGTGTTGGATTTAAATCCGAGGTAAAAGATAATGGCAAGCAAAAAGAATTTAATTTTGCTTTAGGGTTTTCACATCCAGTCATCGTTCCGATACCGGAAGGGATTACCGCTACGGCCGAAAAGAATGTCATCACTATTTCCGGCATAGACAAAGAGTTGGTCGGGAGTTTTACGGCGAGTATTCGTGCTTTGAAAAAGCCGGAGCCTTACAAGGGCAAGGGCATCCGCTATGACAACGAAGTTATAAGACGCAAACAAGGAAAGAAGACGGTGTAGAATTAGGTTCTAGTGACTAGGTTCTAGTTGCTAGAAAAAAAACAAAAAAAATGCAAAACAAAACAGACAAAAGAATAAGATTAAAAAAAAGAATTAGAGTAAAAATCAAGGGAACTG
>CAYLOB010000124.1:0-2685 GCA_964385205.1 uncultured Candidatus Saccharibacteria bacterium
TGGCTTTATTTTACTAATTAAATCCAATACTTTTTCTGTGTTACTTGTCGCACCATAATCACCAGCGGAAGTAAATTTAAATCCATATTCTGAATCTATTGGTGATAAATTTGAGACAACCTGCTTATTTTTAAAAAATTGAGATAGAAAAAAATACAGGCACAAACAAATTAAAAATAATATTATATAACTAATTATTTTAATATATTCTCTTTTTGTTTTTTTTCTCATGAATTTAGCGCAATATCAAGAAGTTTCAAAATCGCCTCTTTTGTATTTGCAGTTGCTATAAAACGTTTGTTATGGCAGAAATTAACACCTAAAACACCTGTAACCACCTCTAAATCTTTTCCATTTTTTCCAGCCCAAGACTCTGGCAAATCCTTTCTATTTTCAAATGAAAATCCGTTTTTTCTAACAGCACGAAGTGCCCACACGCTTCCATATGGATGAACAACGTACAACAACTCGTCACTTAAATCTTTCACGAGCACTTGCCACGCATGCTTATCAACTTCTATATCCAAAACGATCACTCTTTTATCTTCTGATTTGTCATATGCTTCTTTAAAAATCTTCTCCGTTACTACAATTGTTTTAGCGGATGCAATTTCTCTTAAAATAATATCTTTCGCGAGCTGAACCACCTTTGGAAAAACACTGTCTGGTGACACATCTTTCTCTAAGAAAGTTGGATTGAAAGTTCCAATAACTCCTGAAATACTAAATACGCCAATATCACTATATTTAGGAGTACTTATTGAAAACCCATTATCATCTGCATCTATTGGAACAACTAAAGACCTGTCAACAATACTTGCAATCTCTTTTGAATCACACACTTGTTCTCCGAACTTTTTCCAAACTAGTCCAAATGATGCGTACGGAACATTATTTTCCCGAACGCCAGCACCACCCTCTTGATGATGATCGAAGCGCATTTGCTCTTCGTTATAAACCCTTCCAACATCTACAACAATATCGGCACTTTGTATCTTATCTTCATCACGAGTTCTAACAATATTTAATTCACCAAAAATGAGCTCTAGTGTCGCCACAGCAAAAGCATCGTCAGCGTGAAATCCATTGTTATGGGTTGCAACTGTTTTCATATCTATATTCCTAAGTTACCAATGTCACTATAAGTAGAAAGAAATTTTGGCACAGCTACTAAAAGACCGATAAGTGGCAATATAAAAAGTGCAATAGTCACCCAAAATGTCCAAAGAAAATAACTTTTCATTTTCTTCACATCTGCTCCGATAATATCTATTTTTGCTTCTAAATTTTTGATTTGATCTTCATTCATATATTTTAATCTTGAACTTTAAGTAACTTACCCATTTTTTTTACTTTTTTAAACATTGAAACAAAAAACCACCATGTGAGACCTAAATAAATTAGATTCAAGACAAAGGCCGTTAAAAAGGCCTTGGTTTCAAATATACCTCCTCCTGCAATAAGTCTAATAGACTCAAACACATAAGTTGATGGTAATGCGTACGACACATATTGTAACACGACAGGAAGAGCAGACACAGGATAATATACAGCAGAAATTGGTTGAACAAGGATTGCCATTCCAAATGCCAGAACTTGAGCCGAAGATCCAAAACGAATGATAATTGCGTTGATACAAATAGCAAGAGAGAACCCAAACAAAAATAGATTGATAATATGAGGAACGAGGGCTAAGCCAAACTGGAAAATATTAAAAGCATACAAAAAATATGCAATTAAAAAAAGAATACATGAAACAATGAAAATTCTTATGAGAGCCAGTATTGCCCCAGCAATAAAAAATTCAGAAAGTTTTAAAGGTGTAATAAAAATATTTAAAAAATTTCTATACCAAACATCTTCAAGAAAGTAAGTTGAAAAAGCATTTTGTGACCGATCAACAATTTGCCACAAAATCGCACCTCCAATTAAGACTGCGATAATATTTAGATTATTTATTTGAAGGGTATCAAGATACAGACTCAAAAAACCTAAAATAAGTAAATCAAATACAGGCCAAAAAAATATGTCCATAACACGAGGAATACTTCTAAAGTAAATTGTAATATGACGCGCAACGAGTGCGTAGATTCTAAGAATGTTCATAAACTTAACTCATAATATATAACTTATAACAGGTAGCCCCTAAGAATTTTAATGCGTTTTTCATTTTAGTTATTTGTTATCTGTCATTAGTTATCTGTTATTCTTCGCGAGCTATGCTTATAAACACATCGTTTAAATCACCATGGCCAAATTTTTTTACTAAATCTGCAGGTGTTCCTTCTTCCACAATTTTTCCTTTATTTATGAAAACTACCTTATCACAAATTCGTTCAATCTCCTGCATATTGTGAGAAGTATACAGTATCGTTGTCCCCTTTTCTTCCTGCATTTTTTCCAAAATTGAAAGAGTTTTGTCTGCAATATCTGGGTCAAGAGATGCTGTTGGTTCATCCAAAAGGAGGAGTTCGGGATCATTAATAAACGCTTTAGCAAGATTAACTCTTGTAATTTGTCCTGTAGAAAGAGACACGGTCATCTTGTCTAAAAACTCACTGATTTCAAACAATTTAGTCAAATCTTCTATTTTATTTTTCGACTTTTGTATACCATAGAGTCGCGCAAACATTGTCAAATTTTCACGTACCGTTAGATTTCCAGGTAAGGCAACATAAGGCGAAG
>CAYLOB010000125.1:0-2424 GCA_964385205.1 uncultured Candidatus Saccharibacteria bacterium
TACGTCTTGCCATTTGTGAAGATAGGAGGAATATTTATTGCTCAGAAAAAAGAAGGAGTAGAAGAGATCGAAACATCAATGGATGCGATCAAAACTCTTGGAGGAACAATAAAGGAAACAATAAAAATAAATTCTGAAATACTCCCAGGAAGACAACTAATAATTATAGAAAAAATAAAAGAAATTCCAAAAGAATTTCCTCGAGCGGAGGGACTTGCTAAAAAGAGACCACTCTAATTTTAAAACTTTTTTAAAATTAGAATTTTCAATAATCAAATTCCAATAATCAAATGGGACGCAAACAACTACAAAACTTTTGAGGAAGGTTTTTTAAATGTCGAAGTGTAATCACAAACAGAACTGTCCCAAAGCCCCAATCCCTTTTCTCTCGCCTCTGATTCAGCCTCTTTGAATTCAGTTTGAAATTCATATGGAACAATGTGAGTATATTCAAATGCATATCCGCCAATAATCATTTTTTGATTAAGAAGAGTTCCGTCTGTAAGATAAACATAAGCAAGTAATCTATTATATTTATCCCTCTCACTTTGTGTTGGATCTTTGACCACAAGAACCTCTTTACCTTCTACAAGCTCAGTCATCCTATCGGATGATTCAATGCCAAAGCATTCTACAGTTGTCCTAGGATCAACTGATTCCGGAGTATTAATACCAATGAGACGAACCGTGTCCTCCTTCTCTCCTATTTTTATCTTCAATGTATCTCCATCGATAACCCTAGATACCAAGACCCTACCGATATTTTCCTTTAAAATATCTCCACTTTGAATATCATCCGATCTCAGATCTGAAGGATATTCTCCAAAAAATGTTTGGTTAAGTAAAAAAATGATTATTACTACAAGTAGAAATATAATACTCTGGGGCTGTCGCTTAGAAAATCGCTTCATATTAGAATCTATCTCAAAATTAATGAATAATATAAAGTACAAAATTTCGAAGGAAAAAAGGAAGTACGAGAAGGGAGGCATACCTCAGGTATGCCAACTGACGAATCTTTCTTTTTTACCGAAATTTTGGGTTTTAGATATTCAAGCATGATTATTGGTGGTTTACTATGCGGTTAATTTTGAGATAGGTTCTACGGTATTGTACCAAATTTTAAGAAAAGAATATTTTGGGATATAATCAAAGGATGAATCCAACACATATAGATGATCTTAAAAAAAGTTTTAAAGGCGATATCGAGAACACGGAAGCGACACTCGCAACATACTCTCATGACGCGAGTCTTTTTGAGATAGTTCCGGAAGTTATTGTATTCCCAAAAGACAGTGAGGATGTCAAAGCAGTCATAAAATTTGTAAACGAAAATAAAAAGGATATTCCGAATCTTTCTATCACCGCAAGGAGTGCAGGGACTGATATGTCTGGAGGATCGATTGGAAGTTCGATCATAATGGACTTTACTCGATATATGAATGCAATTCGTGAAGTGAATGAGGAATTTGCAGTTGTAGAACCCGGATGCTTCTACCGAGATTTTGAAAAAGAAACCTTGAAAATTCATAGAATTATGCCAGCATACACCGCATCAAAAGAGATCTGCGCTGTGGGTGGAATGGTCGCCAATAATTCTGGTGGAGAAAAAGCAATCAAATATGGAAAGGTAGAAAACTTTATCAAAAAACTCAAAGTGGTATTTGATGATGGAAATGAATATGAGGTCAAACCGCTCTCATACGCGGAACTGACGCAGAAAGTCGCGGAAAATACTTACGAAGGCAAGATATATAAAAAAGTATACGATCTTATTCTTCAAAACAGAAAAGAGATTTTTGAAGCAAAGCCTCAAGTCTCCAAAAACTCTGCGGGATATTATCTCTGGAATGTTGTTGATGATAATGAAGGGTTTGATCTTTGTCAGCTCATTGTTGGTAGCCAAGGAACTCTCGGGATCGTGACAGAGATCACATTCAAACTCGTGCCAGTAGAACCATATGCAAACCTCCTTGCAGTATTTATGCCTGACATAAGCCAACTTAGTAATATTGTAAACGAGATACTTCCCTTCAAGCCTGACAGCCTCGAAACATATGATGACTATAGTATGAAGCTTGCGGTCAAATTCTTTTTTGATTTCTTGGAATTAAATTCATACCTGAAGCAATGATGATTCTCACACACGGTGTGCCGAAATTAATTCTTCTTGTGGAAGTCACGGGTCAAAACCAAAAAGATGTAAAAGATAAACTGGTTGCAATCGAATCACGGATCAAACATTTTGGATACAAAATGCACATTGCCAAAGATATAGGTGAAGCAGATAAATACTGGAGAATACGACGAGAGAGTTTTAATATGTTACGCAAACATGTGCACAACCAGAGGACTGCACCATTTATTGACGACATTATTGTAAAGCCAGAATATCTACCAGAATTTTTGCCAAAAGTACGTGCA
>CAYLOB010000125.1:2434-2684 GCA_964385205.1 uncultured Candidatus Saccharibacteria bacterium
GAAACTTCCATATCATTCCACTTATGGACCTTGACTCCCCTTTTTCTGCTGATACGATCCTTGACCTATCTAAAAAAGTATATGACCTTGTCCATGAGTACCACGGCTCAATAACCGCTGAACATAATGACGGTATTATCAGAACACCATATCTCCGACAAATGTTTGGAGACAAGATGGTGACAATATTTGAAAAGACAAAGCAAATTTTTGATCCTCTGAATATATTCAATCCGGGTAAGAAAGTAGG
>CAYLOB010000126.1:0-2651 GCA_964385205.1 uncultured Candidatus Saccharibacteria bacterium
GATCGAGCTTCAAATCCGAGCATTGAAGCAAAAATATTTGTCGGTATTTGCTTGATCTTTGCATTAAATTCTTTTACCAAATCGTTATACCGCTTTCGCTCTACAGAAATACGGTTTTCTGTACCCTCTAGTTGAACCATTAGAGTGTTAACCGTATCAGAAGATTTTAATGTTGGATAATTTTCCATTATCGCAATAAGTCGTCCAAGTGAAGTTTCGACTTGTCCGAGCGCTTCAGCTTTTTGGTTTGCTGTTTGAGCACCTGTGTAGCGAGTTCGAGCGTCTGCTAGAGCGGTGAAAATCTCATTTTCTTGAGCCATAATACCCTTAACTGAAGCAACGAGGTTTGGAATAAGATCAAGACGTCGTTGGTATTGAGTCTCAACCTGAGCCCAACCACCATCAATACTTTCATTTAAATTAACTAACCCGTTATAACTCGATACAAGCATCAAACCGACAACTACAACAATCCCGAGTATGATAAATAATTTCTTTTTCATATTTTATTTTATTCTTGTCTATTAATTTTTAACATATAACCTTTACCATTTTTCTCCGAGATATAACCCACCTCACGACTTGCTATAAGGTCTGCAAGAATTTTATCGAAATCTGCTTCATTACCAAAATATTTTTCAAATGCATCTGCGATTGTTGGCCCCCAAGATGCAGGGTCACCTGGTTTTCTTTTTGGGTTATTTCTCCACCCTACGTCGATCGCTTTTTTTATAAAATCTTCAGGCGGAAGCTTCTCTCCTTCACTATCAGGATTAACTGCCATTTGATCCAAAAGCATACCACCAAGTTGTCTGTTGTCTCTTTTTTGAGGTTTAGGTTCCTTAGAAGGAAATGCCTCTTCAAAACTATTAAATGTTTGTGGCTGTTCTGACATATAAAAGATTATATAACTAATAACATAAAACTTATAACTCAAAATCATCAACAGCTAAAAGCTTTTCCTTCACCCTGAATTTTCTTTGGAGGAAAATTCGAGTACTCCCGTCAAAAAAATATTAAAATGTCACTACTTTAATATTTTTTCTCCTCCTGCCCTTTCACACTTAAACCCTCTACCCTTTCATGTTTTCCCTAAAAGCTAAAAGCCAACAGCTAAAAGCTCCCTACAACACTCCTATTGCTCTCTTAGCTTCTTCAAGCTTTTTATCCGCTATTTCCTTTGCTTTAATTTTGCCTTTCTCTAGTGTTTCTGCGACTATCTCTGGGTTTGCTTCAAACTCTGCTCGACGTGCTCGTAGAGGTGCTATAAACGCCTTCAAATCCACAATAAGCGCGTCTTTTAGTGCTTTATACTTACCTTTGTTCGCTTCGTAAACTGGGGCCAATTCTTCCTCTGTTTTTATAAGCCTGTGAATAGCATAAACGTTTGCTGGTATGTCTCCACCAGAATCCGTCACGATAGCCATCACTAGTTTTTCAATCTCTTCATCAGTTGCAAAAAGTGGAATCGTGTTGCCGTAACTTTTACTCATTTTTCGTCCGTCGATTCCAGGAACGATCGCAACATTTTCAATTATTTTTTCTTCAGGTAGTTTAAAAGTCTCTCCAAATTTAAAATTAAACTTCTCTGCAATGTCTCGTGCGTATTCAATGTGTTGTTTTTGATCTTGTCCTACCGGCACAAGGTCTGGACTATAAAGCAGTATGTCCGCCGCCATCAAAACGGGATAATTAAATGTTCCCATAGAGATTTCGCCACCCTTTGCCTCTGCGTCTTTGTACGCATGCGCTCGCATCAAAAACGGCATAGTCACAATCGTGTCAAAAATCCAAGTCAGTTCAGTATGTGCCGAAACATCAGATTGTTTAAAAATCGTGCACTTTTTCGGATCTAGTCCGATAGCCAAAAAATCCAGAATCATTTCATGAGTCAGTGTCTTCATTTCTTCTTTGTCTTGAATGAAGTTAAGGGCGTGATAATCAACCGCCATTATGTAAGCGTTGAACTCTTCACTGTCTATCATATCCACCCACTGCTTCATCGCACCAAAATAATTCCCCAAATGCGGTTTCCCTGTAGGCTTTATGCCCGAAAGTATTGTTTTCTTTTCCATATCAAAATATTACCATATTTTGGTTTTTTGAAAAAACGTATGCAGATAACTTGTTTTTATCTTATTTAAGGTATCTTTTTGAAAAATCCCAACAAAGCCAAATAATTACAATAATAGAAAATATGACAACACCAAAATTAATAGGTTTTCTATATAGCAGATTTTGTAATTCACTTGAAAGCAAGTTTCCAATCAGACCAAATATAAATGCAATCAATAGAAAGAAAAAATTCATTCCCATTTCTTTTTTATTTTTGTTTTTAGACATAAATTATTTTCTTATTACTTCTTTAATACGAAATTTAATAATCTTGGTGATAAGCGGGATTGGAAGCGGTTTGTTGTATGGAAAGCGGATGCATCCTTTGGAGTAATCGATTCCCTTTTTCTTGAGCTCTTCTTCAAACGCACTTACGCCAGTTGAGGTTGGATAGAAGCCGAAATGACCCTTCATAGAGGCGAAGTGAATGAGATTTGTGTCATTGAGCCTTATTGTTGGCATACCATATCGGATCGCTTCCTCACCCTTTGGCACAAGCTTTTTACAAAGCGAGCGCATCTCGGTAATTTTCCCTC
>CAYLOB010000127.1:0-2634 GCA_964385205.1 uncultured Candidatus Saccharibacteria bacterium
AGCTAGGGTGGCCAAACAAGTACAGAAAAGTACGAGTTCAAAAGGTAGAGAATGTGGGCGTTTAAAATCATAATATCTAACAACATTTCTAGAACCAGATTGTGCAGTAGACATGTTTACTGAAACTAGACTCGACTATAAAGACATGGTAGATTGGCAAACGGAAATACCCAAAACTATGAATGCACATTTCCCAATACAGTTCCTCACCCAACATCCTTACACACCAACAATATTTGAACCGCTAGTTCCGTGGCTTCGGAAGATTCTAAAACATCAGGTCAGATCTAAGCCAGGTCACGCATCTCGAGGCAGTCATATCTTTTGCAGGACATTCAATACAGCCAGAGCCAATGTTAACTTCTGGACAGATTTGAGAAAACTTAAACTAGGGACACCTTCACTTGAGCAAGTGTGTTCTCTGAGACAAAAATACAAAGACGGGAGGTTCGTTGGAATCAAAGTTAGGCAACTTAATGAAATACACCAGTATCAAGGTGAATATCAATTAATCGACGATCCAACCGTCACGATCTTGCTCGCAGGATTGTTTATATCGGGAGTATTTGACCCAGCAACTGCAAATAAAAATTACTGTTTCCCGATAGTTGTTAATGGTACACCCAATCCCTTTCAACTCGTTATGTCTCGCCACCCTAAAGGATCTCTTTTAGGTCCTCACAATATTGAGTTGGCAGAAAACGGATCCATACATTCGGATGGTTGGGGAGAACGCAGCATGTTTGCGGTTGTGTGGAAAAAAAATAATTAAATTATCCACGAATGTTACAAGTTTTGCTACGGCAGGACTTGTTTTTTTATATAAAATTTAAAATCTTATCGTAGTGGAGACGGAGGGAGTTTCGACCCTTACAGGGTCAGTACCCCGATTGGATAAAATTTTGTTGTCACAAATTTTATGCTCAATCGGACTTCGAATCCCTCACGAAAGCATTTTGATGCTTTCTCTAAAATTTAACTTTGTTAAATTTTCTCCTGCGGAGGCGGAGGGATTCGAACATTACATGTTCAGTCCCCTTGTTTGATATTTTATTTTGCTTCGCTTATAAAATATCTAAACAAGGCTTCGAATCCTCGCAACGGTTTTGTTACACAAAACCTGCTCTCCTAAATTTCGCAAGCGAAATTTCTCCTGCGGAGGCGGAGGGATTCGAACCCTCGAGGGGTTTAACCCCCTACATCTTTAGCAAAGATGCTCGATCAGCCTCTCCGACACGCCTCCAATACGCCCCACTTTAGCATAAATAGCTGTTTTTATAAATTACTTATTAGGAGTATCATAGAGCACATGAACTTAGAAGAAGCGCGTAATATTGTATATACCAAAAAAAAGAACTTCAAAAAGTTTGTAGATACATATGGATCAAAATACTGGCCTCAAGTAGCTAACGACTACTATAATTTTTCTTTCAAGGAAAATGAAAGGACTACTGAACTAATTAGCGTACTCGAAGACTGTCTTCTTCCTCTGCTTGGAAAAGAAAAAGCGGAAATTGCAAAAAGAACTCTGCAACAAACTGGCTTTGTCTCTACCTGCGATCATTCCGGGGTATTGTGTCACCCTTTTTTCTTAAATAGCAGTATTGTAAGAAACAATACCAATTTGGAATCGATTCTTACTTTCTCTTGCGGTGGAGTATCTCTCACTAATTCATCATATCCACGAGGAATTTTCTTTCATAATAATTCTGGAAATACAATTCGTCTTCCTTTTATTTCACTTAAAGGAAGAAGACGGAGTGTATATGGGCATAGTCCTTTTACAAAAGATGGTTTTGCAAAAATTATAAATAAAATAGATTCATTAACTATTTTAGAAAGACAAAAAAATATTCTTTCAAAATTGCTTAAAAAAATATTCACGAAGGAAAATATTTTTGATCAGGATACATACGGTAAACAACTTACCATTATAAATGATTTGCTTTGGGAAGAACTTTTCAAAAAAGATTCGAAACCTCTTGTATATATAGAGGTAGAGGAAATTGTAAAGGAACTTCTTTTGCAGGTACACCTAAAAGCAGATACGCTCATTTCAAAGATTCTTTTCGAAAAAACAACGAGAGAAAATTATGTAAAGTATTTCGATGGAGTAGTTGGAGCACACAACACAAACACAGATTCTGGTTCACACATATTCTGGTATATTGATAATCAAAAGGATACGCGAGTTCAACTATTTTTGGAAGGTGAAAAACTTAAAAGTAAAGACAACAGTATAACAATCAATTTAACACGCGAAGATATTATTAAAGGACTTTCTAATTATTCCCTTTTACCTTCTATGGCATTTTGTTATGGAATGCTTGCAAGCTATTACAAACTCACTCTTGGGGGCGGATTCTCTCAAATTGATTATTTAGAGAAAATTGTTGAGGCATGGGAAAAAACAACAGGTGAAATTTCACAGACCACGACCAACATTTTTTCAGGTGAATTTGTACTTGCGAGTGTATATAATGAAATTAATACATGGTCCGCTTCATCAATTGATTTACTGCTATATACTGGAGATGAAGAAACCGACTACCTTGTAAATACCCCGACAGTTGAAGTAGCATTACAGGAAGCACTAAACACGCAAACAATCGGAGAAACAATCGATGCTATGAT
>CAYLOB010000128.1:0-2633 GCA_964385205.1 uncultured Candidatus Saccharibacteria bacterium
CACTACAATGATCAATCAATGAATAATAGAGTGCTAGCCCCTTAAAAAGATAGTTTTTATCAAACAACGTACAGAAATTATACATCTTTTTTAAAATCATCGATTTTAGTCACATCTTAATACAAGCGGATACAGAAAGTTCTTACAAATTTATTGAAGAGAAAATCTCTTCAAAATGTTCACTTGGAACGAATAAATAATTATAAAAATTATCATCATGTTTTTCATAATCAACAAATTTATCATTCTTGAAAACCAATGGCTTATAATTTTTATTCATCAAAAAATCTATTGTCTCAATTGATTTTAAATTAGAGTTTAGACCATTATAAATCTCACAAAATATAATAGGACGATATTTATCAATCACATTAGAACCACCCTTTAACACGTTAAATTCAAGACCCTCTACATCTATTTTAATAAAATTAATTTTTTCTAAATTTAACAATTCGAAAAAGCCATCCAGGTTAAGTTGCAATGCCTTCACTTTATTAATAACTTTTTTTCTCTTTGTATCCTTAAAACTAGAGTAGGCATTATCTGAACTTTCATAAAATGTTTCTATACTATTGACATCAGAAAATCCAAAATTTAAAGGAACTACATTATTATTATTTTTTACATTTTTCAATAATATACTAAAAGTATCTTTTGCTGGTTCAAATGAAAAAATTAATCCATCGCTAGCCACTTTTGAAAAAAATAAGGAGGTTATTCCAATATTTGCTCCTATATCCAAAATTATACTATCTGATTTTATAAATTTCCCGACACTAGCAAATTCTTTCTCTTCAAATTTTCCATAAAGAAACATTTTTTTTCCTATTTCTGAATCTAATCTATAGTAAATCTTCTTATTATTAATTTTATCGCAATAATTCTTACAAAAAAAACCATAAACGATAGTAAAATACCCCCTAGACCAATCGTCAAAAAATTTTCTTAATTTAAATTTATCCATATAATTTACCAGGATTTATACTCAATTAGCAATTTCTCACACAAATTTTTATTTGATAGTGGTTTATGAGAAGCTACGAATACACATCTAGTTAATTCATTATCTTTTGTCTTTTTATCATCCCAAATTAATGGAAACTGGGGATGTTTCGGTTGAGTATATGGGATATAAACGTATTCAAAATTTCGTTTCAATACATCAAACAACCAATTTCTAGAAGGTCTGCAACCATCGCCTGAGACAGCTTGCGTATTATCTTTTTTGTCTTCAGGTACTATACATTCTTCCAGATCATTTTCAAGTGAGACACAAGTTTCAAGCAAAAGAATGTCACCAATATTTTTTATTTCTGTAATGAACTCTTCTGGATTATTAATATGATATAAAAGTCCATAACAATGAATTATGTCAAAATGTGGTAAGGCCTTCAGCAAATTTAATTCATTTTCAACATCAATTTTCAATGTTTTAATACCAAATCTGTACGATATAAAATCACACAATTCTTTTCTTCCTTCGGTAGGGAAAACTTCGCAATTCTTAAAAAGATAAAAAATGGTGTGATCACCAATTCCTGCACCAAATTCAATAACTTTTTTATTATTTAAATCCAAACCGAGACTTTCTAAATGCTGCAATCTTGCAACGTTTATTTTTTGATAATTTGGCGTTAAAAAATGCTCTGTAAGCTTAAAACGCTTGTAATCTTCAAACATATTTTATTTTATTATAAAATTAAATTTTTCTACATATAAACACTGCGACATTATCGGCTCTCTGACAACCCCAAATCCATCAGTATAAAATACTGTTATATTTCTAAATCCATCTATTCTCTCAAGTATTTTTCCCTTAGATTCAACATATGAAATCACTTCATATTCACCAGGTATTAATCCAATTGACGACACAGTAAACACGGCGCTAAAATTACCTGCAGGAATAAAAAAGTTTTTACCTATGTAATCAGTCCAAATACTAGTAACGCGGACATTATACGCATTATTAAAACAAATAGCAAAGCTAACATCGTTAAAATCTTTTTCAGCCTCTCCAATAATTTCTATTTCTATTCTATCAAAAGTATTTATAGAATCAGTAGCGCCATTTTTATTTTTAAATATTATATCTGTTACATGAAAACCATCTTCCTCGGATTTAATAATCTTTGTTGTTTTTTCCTCATTTTCTAAATAATTTTCTACGACATTATTTGTTTCCCCTGTTAATCTTATTTGCCCAGCATCTAACAATATACATTTATTGCACAGTTGCTTAATTGCACTCATATTGTGACTCACAAACAAAACAGTTCTTCCTCCTTTTGCTATCTCGCCCATTTTCCCTAAACATTTCTTTTGAAATTCAGCATCCCCCACTGCCAAAACTTCATCAACTATTAAAATTTCTGGCTCCAAATGAGCTGCCACTGCAAATGCAAGACGTACATACATACCACTCGAATACCTTTTTACCGGAGTATCAAGAAATTTCTCAACTCCTGAAAATTCCACAATCTCGTCAAATTTACTCTTTATTTCCTTCTGAGTCATCCCGAGAATCGCTCCATTGAGGAAAATATTCTCTCGTCCAGTAAGTTCCGGATGAAACCCCGTTCCAACTTCCAAAAGTGACGCTACCCTTCCTCGCAAATGAATTGATCCTTTGG
>CAYLOB010000129.1:0-1864 GCA_964385205.1 uncultured Candidatus Saccharibacteria bacterium
TCCAGGTCATTGATTTATTTCTTTCTTGTCTTGCTAGGTCGGGATTGGGTAAGAAAGATAAGATGGTTGGGAATGATTTAGACCCTGACCTATTAAAATCAAAATATGCTTGCCCAGTAACGGTTTTTCCTAGGAAAAGGACTTAAAAAGAGCAAAAGGACCCCCCGCTAAGCAGTGAGTCCTTTATGCCTTTTAATTGTAGCATAACAATATATATATTAGTAATATTTATATTGTTATAGATTTATCCGTGCTGTAAATCACTCTCAAATGCCTGAGAAGCACTAATTACACTTCCTTCGTGCCAAGCATCAGCAATAGACTTTAGCTGGGCTTCTAAGTTCGATTTGCTAGTGATGTACATCTCATAAAGGTTTGGGCAGTGTTTTACTGACAAAGATTCTCCTAATATTTCAAAATATCCATTTTCTCTATATTCTTCTAAATTTTCAATAGTACGATTCTTTATTTTGAAATAGTTTGTAAGTATCCTTAATTCATTTGTATTGTGTTCTCTTCGTCTAATTTTATCCTCTAAATCGTGGAATAAACAGAATGGGTCTTCGCAATTAGAAACTAAACATTTAGCACATTGTGGCTCATCACATATACACACTCTGTGTCCTTTTAGAATAAGTAGTTCTGATCCTGCATCAATAAAGAACAGATCAGGAACTCTTTGTATTTCTTCTAGGCCGGTCCAATCGTTTGGAAGAATTAGTAGCCCGCTATCTGTAATGGATAGTTTGAGGCCAGTATCAAACATAGTGTGTACCTTACCACTCTCATCCTTACCGTATTTGCTCTCCCAAGACTCATCGCAGTCTTTAATCATCAGTTCGTACCCATACGGCATCATTACGGTTATAGAGGCATTTAAACCCTGTACAATGACGTTATTGGTGCCAAACCAGTGTTGGAACTTCTGAGGTATCTGTATGATGAAATGATTGCTTGTACGGATTGTGTGAGATTTTAGTTCATCTCTTATTTCTCCAGATTCTTCCATAACAGCAATCATCTTTCGCTTCAAAAATTCTAGTCTTTTTGGACCTGGTTTACTCATATTATTCATTTGGACCAGTATCAGGCCCTACAGATTTTAAGAAATTGCTCCACCGATTACCATTTTTTGCGATTAAAATAGATATTACTATTGTTAATGAGTGAAAGATCAATGCTTCTAGATTTGATAAATAAAGCACTGAGTTAGGATAATTGTAAAATCTAACTAAAGTCATTGTGTCTGGAAAGAAAATTGAAAACAGGATGAGGGTAACTACGAGACCTGGAATGAAAGCGAGGATTATTACTAGATATAAGCGGACTAGGTATGTGATAGCTTCGAAGATAAATAATGCAATATTTTTTATTACATTCATAGATCTACTTCTTAATTTTCGAAGTTGAGAATATTGAAGTTGCTATCGCAACAATAAGACTGAATATATAACTTTCTATGCTGAGAATACCTAAAACCGCATTACTTAATATGAAAGAGAGTATGAAAAGAAGGAGTGTATTAGCAGAGTCTATTTTATTTTTATTCTTCTTCCATATAGTTAATACTCCATATGTTAAAAGAATTGCGATAAGGATTTGCACAATTGTGCTTCCAAAGATCGCACTGTCAAAAAGACTTGAACCTTTTGATATTAGTGCTAGTAAGAATAATACAAAAAACTCTAGCGTTAGTATTGTTTTCATAAGTTGGACGGATTTGTGAACCATTCGGGCAGCAAAAAGCTCCCAGCCAGGTTCGATATATCCCGTGAGATATACCCACATCCCTTTCGAGATATGACCGTCCAAAGTAAACTCTGACTAGGAGTTTTTTACTTTGGACGGAATTTGCGACCATATC
>CAYLOB010000129.1:1874-2617 GCA_964385205.1 uncultured Candidatus Saccharibacteria bacterium
AGGGTTTAGGTCCTGCTTATTAAGTTGTAAATACATAATACCACACCTAATTGCTATGATAAATGATGGGGGTGGGTCTATTTTATAACCTTGTTTAACGGTGTTATAATCTGGGTATGAAAAAAACTAATGGTTCTGATCCATTATTAAAGGATATTGTAGAAAGTGTCGAGAAGACTTCTATTTATAGAAAGTATCAAAATTATATAAATGCTCTAATCGAGAGAAAATCATTCCAAAATAAGGTTTTGGGTATTAGAAAAAGATACGGGATTAAAGTTAATGGAGAAGTAGTAAAAGTAAATGGAAAGATTGATGATGGTAAGTTTATAGAGATGTATCATCGCATAGATATGGATAATCTAATGATTGATGCTAGAAAATTGGCGATAGAATACTCGCTTTCGGGTATTTGGTCAGATATCATATCTCATTATATTTTATTTAATAATCTAAAGCATAGGATCTCATACCCATTCACTTTAGAGACTATTGATTTTAGATATGCTACAAGTGGTCCATATAAGAATGATAATGCTAGAAAAATTGCTACTGATTACCTGAAGGATATGTCTGATACACACCCAGTTTCTATTTTAATAACTCCATATGCTAGTCAGACGGAAATAATTGATTATATAAAGAAAATATATAAAAAAGTTATAAAGGTATACCAAACAAAGTATCGTAATAAGTCCATTACCTTAGGTAAGAACAGAAAAAAGAACCCTAATATAAAATTA
>CAYLOB010000130.1:0-638 GCA_964385205.1 uncultured Candidatus Saccharibacteria bacterium
GAAAAATGAATACAAAAGATTTAACAAAAGAAGCGCCACGAAGTCCTTATGAAAAGGTAAATGGGTTTGCAATATTGGCAAGAGCAATCGACAAGTGTCGCGCAACTATCGCTGGAACAAACGGAGAGTATCATTTTAATTGCCCAGTTGATAAAATGCTTTTTTCATTTAAAGGAATTGATGCGGAAGAATTTAAAGCATTTGTTAAAGGTGGCGCAAGTGATGAAGAAATTGGTGTATGGGTCAAAGAAAATGGAATCGTAAAAACAGATGAAGAGATTACTCATTGGTCTGATGCATTTAAATCAGATTTTTCTTATTCAACTGATCCGGAAAAAAGTGAGTGGTTTAAAGGTGAGTGTGCTCGTCTAAACCTTGATCCAGAAAAAACAACTTTGTTTGATTATTTAGAGGTAGATGATAAAGATAGTTTCAAGTAATCCTGAGGTTTACTAAATCTAAATAGATTAGGTTGGTGTAATTACAAATTACAGCCGGTCGCCACAGGCAACCGGCTATAATTTGTAATTAGTTTTTGAATCATGTGTGGTAGTGTATGTATGTATTGAAATATTACTCTACCACATGGATAAACAAAAAATTCTGATCGTAAACCTAGCAAAAGGAAAAACCGGTGA
>CAYLOB010000130.1:648-2555 GCA_964385205.1 uncultured Candidatus Saccharibacteria bacterium
GATATACAAACAATACAAGGTTTAATTGATAAGTTTAATAAAGAAAATTCTGCGGGTTTAAAAATAGTATATGATTTTAATGGTCCTAATAGTCAAGGAGGATTGGAATTATATATAAAAGATAAAAAATCAGTATCAGAAATAGCTCACTTATTTTCTTGTTCAGAAAATAAAATTAACTACTGGCTTCATAAATATGAAATCCCAAAACGTACCCTTTCTGAGGCATTGTATTTAAAACATAACAAAAACGGTGATCCTTTTAAATCAAAAAATTTAAAAACGATGGATGATTATTTTATTTTTGGCCTGGGTCTAGGTTTATATTGGGGTGAGGGTAATAAACTAAATACTCACTCTATTAAATTGGGTAATACAAATCCATATCTTATAAGACAATTTATGTTGTTTTTAGAGAAAATATATAAAGTAGATAGAAGTAAGTATCGTTTTGGTATTCAATTATTTAACGATTGTGATAAAAAAGGAGTCCTAGAATATTGGACAAAATTGTTAAATGTTAATGAAAACCAATTTCAGAAAATAGTAGTTTCTAGAGTTAGAGGTGAAGGTACTTATAATAATAAATCTAAGTTTGGGGTTTTAACTATTTACTTCAATAACATAAAGCTTAGAAATTTGATTATGGAAGAGATTGAAAAACTGTCTCAAGTATAATACTATCTCTAAACCAAGTGCCGACGTAGCTCAGATGGTAGAGCAATTTCATGGTAAGAAATAGGTCACCGGTTCAATTCCGGTCGTTGGCTCCAGAATTCGAATGCTTAGTAAAAGACCATTTTTTGGATAGAATCGTTGTTGATTATAACTCGTCTATAGCATCATTTGCCAAATCTCCTGCGTCACGGGCTAAATCAATTGCTTCTCTATAATCTTTATCGTCGTAGGCATTTTCAGCATCGTCTAATTTGTCTTTGGCATCATCTAAGATGTCCTCTGCGTCTCTAATATTGTCATGTGAGTTTGCGTCATCTATCGCATCTTGGGCATCATTTATAGCTTCTTTTGCATCATTTATTGAATCTTTCGCATCGTTTTTGTCATTGTTGTTATCAATTTCATCCAGAGCATCTTCTGCTTCGTTTATTGCATCATTTGCTAAGTCGGTCGCTTCATCATAATCTTTATCATCATATGCACCCTCTGCGTCATCTAGAGTTTCTTTTGCATTCTTTATAAGTTTTTTAGCTCTATTTTTATCGCTTCCGCTTGGTGCATCGTTAATATCATCTTCTGTCTCATCTAAAAAGTCAGTTGCTTCATCTATAACATCTTGAGCTTCGTTTCTACTTGAGTAATTATTTGAATAATTTCCACCCCGTAGTTGGTCCCGGAGCACTTGGTTTTCTCTTTGGAGTTGTATGACTAATTCTTGTAGAAGCGAAAGAAGCCTTGTTTGTTCATTGGTCCAGTATAAGTTTGGAGACGTCAAATTCGTCGCGGCAGAAGCTTCTTTGGTTTGTAATATTGTAGTAAGTATTACAATAAAGTATACAAATATTTTTACTTTCAAGTTTTGTTTAATATTTTTTTTCATATAAATTAAAATTTAGTTGTTAATTGTTGTCGAAGCATTTTTTAATTGTTCAAGAATTTCTCTAGTTTCCTTTGGATAGGTATTTTGAAGTATTTTTTCCATTTCTTCCTTTTCTTTATAACCGTTAATTGTCGTTTGATCTCCGAGTACAACTACTGGGAAGGGTTCTTTTACTTTGAAGATTGAAAGAAGTGTTCTTACAGCCGATACGTCGGAATTTTTGTCGAATGAATACACCCGAAGCCCAGTTTATTTTTTTCGTAAGTATGTGAGTACATAACCAGTTTTTGTACAATCAGAGCAAGTTTCTTCGTTGTCGTAGAAGTAGAGGGCAAACATAAATTTTTGA
>CAYLOB010000131.1:0-2553 GCA_964385205.1 uncultured Candidatus Saccharibacteria bacterium
AAGAAGGATTTCTGAACTTAATTCAATTAAAGATGCGGTGGAGGTGTATTTTTTAGCGCACGGAACTTTTCCTGTAAATTTGTCTGACCCTGAAATCACTTCCACGTTTGATGGTGGTGTTTTACCAAAGGATCCCAAGACAAATGAAGACTACTTTTATTACACAGATGTAAATCCTAAAAAATATTGTTTACTCGCATTTCTAGAGAATGTATCTGGGTCAGGGTCGTGCACGCTTACAGTTCAAGGTGACAGGGTAGGTTTTAATAAATACATTATAGGTGGACCTTTTTAAGCTTTAAGGTTTAGTGTATAATTTGAATATGAATTTTATTACTTTCTTTTTAGTTTTTATATTCGGAACTATTATTGGTAGTTTTCTTAACGTTGTTGCTTTTAGATTTAAAACAGGGAGAACTGTTGGAGGTAGGTCTTTTTGTTTTTCTTGTGGAAAAACACTTAATGCTTTTGAGTTAATCCCAGTATTTAGTTATTTGTTTCAAAAGGGTAAATGTAAAACATGTAAAAGTCCAATTTCTAGCCAATATCCATTGGTTGAACTTATCACAGGTATTGTTTTTGGAATAGTTGCACTCAAGGTGGCTAGCATTTTTTGGTTTGTTATGTACTGTACAGCTTTTTCAATTTTAATTGTTATTGCTATTTATGATTCTAAACATAAAATAATTCCAGATAGTCTTGCTTTTTTGTTTGCAATCCTGGGTCTTATTTCAATGTTGAATATACATTGGAATAACATAATTACCTTTGACTCGTTGGTTGCATTTTTATCTGGACCTATTTTATTCCTACCATTTTTTTTGCTCTGGCTCGTGTCCGGTGGACTTTGGATGGGTTTAGGAGATGCTAAACTCGCTATAGGGATTGGCTGGCTTCTTGGACTTGCATCGGGACTTTCCGCTGTGATTATAGGTATTTGGGCTGGAGCACTTTGGAGTGTTTTTCAAATAATCCTTGGAAAGTATGGTAAAAGAAAAAAATTGTCTTTTAAAAGTGAGATACCGCTTGCTCCGTTTTTAATTTTTGGCACCTTCGTAGCTTTTGTTTTTAATCCAGATATTTTCAGTGTTAATTTGTGGTTGAGTCTTATTTTTTAATAATATGATTTTAGGTTTACATAGATTTAAAAATTCTCCCAAACAAAAAAACGGTTTTTCACTAGTTGAGCTTTTAGTTGTTGTTTCTATTTTTTTAATAATTACTGCTGTTACTTTGTTTAAGCAAGGTAAGTTTTCTAGTGATACTCTTATAACTAATACTGCTTATGAAGTGGCACTAGCTATACGAGAAGCTCAAGTCTATGGGGTTGGTTCAAAGCAAGGTGTGGGAGAAGTTGGTAATAAAAGTTATGGAGTTCATTTTGATGAACATACAGACAACAGTTTTGTTTTGTTTTCAGAAGATCCAGACCCTAATAATGGCGGTTCTTTTGAATCGTCTTATTATTATTCCCCTAACCCGGACTCTGATTATAGATATGACTTGGTCAAGCAAATTAATTTTGAAAAAGATCAAAAAATTAAGTATTTTTGTGTGAAACAAAGAGGTCAGGTTGATTTTATTTGTTCTACAAAT
The DNA here is from genome assembly GCA_964385205.1 of uncultured Candidatus Saccharibacteria bacterium. GTDB lineage: Bacteria > Patescibacteriota > Minisyncoccia > Phycocordibacterales > CAIRYW01 > JAUPVJ01. The sequence continues at coordinate 1,597 of CAYLOB010000131.1, forward strand.
CAAAATTTAGATACTTTAGATATTTCGTTTATTAAGCCAAATTTGGATGCAGTTATTGTTGGTATCAATGATGGTGCACATCTTCCAGATATTGAAGAAGCAAAAATTATTGTAGAGTCATCTTTGGGAGATAAATGTCGTACCATCTTGGTTAACTGGGTTGGTCAAATAAATGTTGACTCAGTTGTTCCAGGTGACAATGGTTGTTCAGAATAAAAAAATGTTTTATAAATATAAAAATCAATCTCAAATTGCAAAACAAACAGGATTTACTCTAGTTGAGGTAATTATCTCTGTTGGTATTTTTGCTATGGTGATGACCGTATCTATTGGTGCTGTTTTAGCAATTGTTGGTGCAAATAAAAAAGCACAATCAATGCATAATGTCATCAATAATCTCAATTTAGCTATAGAGTCAATGGTCCGTGATATGAGAACTGGTTATGATTACAGCTGTGAAGGTGGGACTAATTGTTTTAATGGTGATGGGGGAAAATATTTTTCGTTTAAAACGAAACAGGTTAGGGTTGGAGAGACTCCTACTATTACATATAGTTTTAATGAGAATGATTATTCCATAGAAAAAGAAATAAATAGCGAGGGTCCTTACAGATTAACGTCTAAAGAAATTGTTATAGATAACTTAAGATTTTTTGCAAAAGGCATTGGAACCAATGATGATCTACAACCCTCAGTAATTGTTATTATTCAAGGAAGTGCAAAAATTGGTGGACAGGAGAGTAAGTTTAATCTTCAGACATTGGTTTCGCAAAGACAATTTGATTTATAAAAATGAAAAATTCAATATTAAAAATTAAAAAAGAAACAAATGCTGGATTTGTCCCTGCACTAACTTTAAATCAAAGCCCCAGCGCTCGTTCCTTTGATGAAAAAAAATCCACTAAATTTACTAAAAAAAAGTTAGTGCAAGGATTTACTCTTATCGAAACTCTTGTG
>CAYLOB010000132.1:0-352 GCA_964385205.1 uncultured Candidatus Saccharibacteria bacterium
CACGGTGCCAATTTTGGTTCTTCCTGACGAACTTTGAAAAGCTCGTTGTGATTAAGCCATCCGTATATTTCGTCATAGATCACTTCCTCTCGGGAAACGATCTTGCCATTCTCTCTCACAATTCTTTCTCCCTTATCTCCATGAAGAGGAAAGTCCTTAAACTCCCTTTTTGGATTAAAGAAAAAATTTTTCTTTTCCGCTACGTTGGGTATATATTCTGTTGATTGAGCTGACATATAATTTGGTCGTGATGTCCGAATGAGCTTCATTGTTGAGAGGACACTATCCCAACAAAAAACGAGCCCCTGAATTAAGGACTCGTTTTTATTATTTTAAATTTAGAAAAATACCA
>CAYLOB010000132.1:362-2549 GCA_964385205.1 uncultured Candidatus Saccharibacteria bacterium
CCTTAATTTTGGGACTCGCTAGGTACATCATTAACAACTGATGTATCCTCATCTTTTCTCATCATCTCTGCTCGCATTCTCTTTGAAAGTTCTTTTTGTGCTTTTTCACGGACATAGTAAAGCTTCGCCTTTCGTACTTTTGCACGACGAACTACTTCGATCTTTTCGATAAGTGGAGAATACATAGGATAGATTTTTTCTACTCCATATCCATTAGCAACACGGCGAACAGTGATAGTCGCGCCCGCTTCTACTCCGTGCTTTCGAGCGAGGACCATACCTTCGAATATCTGAATACGAGTCTTTCCTTTTTCTTGGATTTTCTGGTGCACCTTAACAACATCTCCAGGTCTGATATCCTGTATTCGTCGCTCTTCTATGTTTACATTTGCTGTTTTTGCTGTCGCTTTCATATATAAATTGTCTTAATTTGATTAGGAGACTTTATCATAGAATTTCAGCCATTGCAATGGCTGAAATTCAGGGTGTGAGTGTGTAAGCTGGTTAGGTTTTTAGATAAAATGCACCATACCGTAGACATTGTGCATTTTGAATCTTCCTTACAACCTTACTCCCTAACCCACTTATACACTTGTTACCCCCAACTCCTCCATCGCTTCCTTAAAATCCTCTGGAAATGGAGCCTCAATTTCTACCAAATCTTCTTTTAGATCATTAAATATAAGTCTCTTGGCATGGAGTGCTAATCTCGTAAATCCATACACACCCTCCCTACTCGGTGCATAGAGGTTATCAGCGACAACAGGATGACCGAGCGCCTGCATATGTACTCGTATCTGATGTGTCCGCCCAGTCTGTGGCCATAGTTCAAGTAATGACGCTGGCATTGCATTCTTTACTACCTTAAATTTTGTTACCGCCTCGCGCATTTCGCCTCGAGCTTTGTTGCCTGTCGCCCATTTCCTCACACTTCCTGTGGCTCTACCAATAGGTCGATTTATTATCCCTCTCTCATCTTTCATCTTGCCGTATATAAATGCATTGTAAGCTTTTTTGATCTTTCTATCTTTGAATTGTTTTTTGAGATGCCAGTATCCTTCCTTCGTTTTCGCAATAAGGAGCACTCCGGAAGTATCTTTATCTAGACGGTGCACAATGCCATGTCGTTCTATCGTCTCTCCATTTGGTAGTTCGACAGGCTCGCCCACATCTTTTGTCTCTGGATATTTTTTTAGTACCCAATCTGAGATCGTCTTTTCTTTCATTTTGCCGTCGCTATGCACAGCAATACCCGCAGGCTTGTTTATAGCCACAATATCTTTGTCCTCAAAAAGAATAGTGATGTTTTGCATAAGATGAGTATATTGAGAGTAATTATAGCACGCGATATATCATTTCATATTTTATGATTTACCAAATAACATATTTTTTCTATCCACGCCATAATTTTTAAGAATAGTTTTGTATCGCACACATACAGATCAAAAGTTCCAAAAGGTAATGTTCTCCTATTCCCACTCCCGGCTTTACTTAATTTTACATAAGTCTTAAAAAATTGATCCTTAGGTATGCCGGTTAGACTAGACCAATAATTCTCACATTTTTTAGCATTATTTTCCGAATGAGTATGAATATGTCCTTTGAATTTTTCATCAGGAACAAGACAAATCTCCTTAAAAAATCTTAGCATTATTTTTATTACTTCTGGATCACTATTTGATATCCTGGCCATACCCCTTTTAGTTTTACCTCCCTCAGCAAGATAAAGCATACATCCAATTATCTTTAATTCTCTCATTGTTATATTTTCAAAATCTTTTTTTGCTTCAACTTTCAGAATATTTCTTTTTTCATTTTCATTATTCAATCTCGTGTCTCTTCTTTTTTCTATCACGTCTCGAGAAAATCCCTTCATTCGTAAACCCTCTTTAGTTTTGTCACTTAATGCAACATTTCTTACCCAAACACTCACACTGGCCTTAGCAACACCAAGAGATTTTGATATATCCTTAAGTGAAAGCCCTTTTTTTCTCATTTTTATTGCTTTTTGTTGTTCTTCGAATTTCATAGCTTTGTGTCAATAAGTATAACACAGAGGTTCAATTATTTGAATAATAAGCTAAAATAGTTTATTCTTTTCAAGTGAGGGCGATTAGCTCAGTTGGTAGAGCGCCCGATTTACACTCGGATGGTCACAGGTTCGAGTCCTGTATCGCCCACAAAATA
>CAYLOB010000133.1:0-2530 GCA_964385205.1 uncultured Candidatus Saccharibacteria bacterium
ATAATTTTATGTGGATTTTAATAATTATTGATTAATTACTTTTTTATAAATTTTAGTAAAATTATGGTTTGAGAATTTATTATTTCATTTTTTATTATTTTCATTTAGGAAATTATAGAAAAAATTAGACAAACAATAATAAGGAATCGGTTTTTTAAACTTAAAATTCTCAGGAGTTACATTACCTGTATTTTTAAATCCTTTAAACCCTTTTGGTATCTCTACCTTGTTTGATAAGAAAACATCACCGTTGTTTTCAAACACTGTTGAAATGGGTATTTTCTGAACATATGCTAATTGCACATAGGCGCCGTATGTAGCACCAGTAGTTCTAAATACAACATTATCAGGTATTTCTAATAATCTTGCATATTTAGTGCCATCGAAATAATCTGCAATATATATCGAATTTTTATGATCAACAATTATTTTGTCACCTTCTTCTTTATAAGGTAAGTTTACTCGTTTAAGCACTTCTTGAAAATCTTTCTTATTCATCTAGTTTAGAGTTGTTTTTAGTTTAAATGATACTTGTTCATCTTCACCCCAAAGAATACCTTCTGAGAATATAGAATCACTGATATGCAAAGAAGCTATCATATTACCTAATCGATAGCCTTTTATATCGTATTCCTTTATTTTCGTATCTATTTCTTCTTTTGACAGAGTACAATAGTTATTTTGTGATGGTAGCATTCCTAAATTCGGTTGATAATTTATTTCTTAATATTCTATATTTATTATCTAATTCATACCATTCCCATTTCTTAGAATTCAATTCTTCCCATATATAATTAGCGCATTTCCAATCATATATATGTCCTTTTTTACATAATTGTTTGCCATACATAGATATTCTTAATGAGTGAAATAAAGATTTTATACCGATATAATAATCACCTTTTTCGATTTTCTTTTTTGCTTTAACCCAGCTATTAGAAACGGTGTGTGATATACTATGTCTTATTCCTTTGTTATTAACTTTATAGTCTATACCTTGTGATACGAATTTAATAGGTGAAAATAAGCATTCAATATTTCTAATATTATGTTGCTTTAATCCATCCATGAATCTATCCATAGATAGTATATGTATATTATAATTATCCACTTTTATTTCACGTTCAGGCCAAGGTGTTTTAGCTATGATTAAAATATCATAATCAGATTCATCACTTGCGGTGCCATAAATGCGAGAACCAAACAAGTAAATATTAATAACTCTTGTTTGGTGCAAGCCTGATTTAAATATAACTTCGTGTATCATATTTTATTAAAGACAAAGGTATGTTTCCACATCTTTGTCTTTTAATGTTATCTTCTTGATAAAACTTGATTCTTTTTTCTATCATAGCTCATAGTATCAAGATATGGCATATAATGATCTAATTTTGCTGTCGCCTCTGGGCAATCAATTACTAATCCTTTAGCATCACCATTCAAAGAACTGAAACAACCGTTCATTTTGATATACCTTCTATAGATATAAATATCTGCTTCCTTAGAAGTATAAATATTATCTACATAAGTTTTACCATTATTCGCGTTCCAAATCAATGCTCTGCCTATGATTTTTTCTTTATTCTTAGGGTCTCTAAGTATTAATAAACCGCAATTTGGTATGCTTGCATAGAATTGCAAGTTTCTATATCTATCGTCTTTATCATTGTTATAGTTCATACAGCTATTAGCTAATCTACCTGAACTACCTGATGTTTGATTTTTTCTGTTGTAGAAATGTACTATTTCCTTACCTCTTACGATTTCAAGTCCACAGTCTTTGCTGTTTTGGAAGCCTTTATATAAATTAACTACTTCCTCTACATCTGGATCTGTCATTTCAGGGAATAGTCTCTTAATGAATCTACCCATTTTTATCTTATTCTTTAAACCTTCTTTTAATAGATTGTTTTTATAAATAGATAGATAATTATCTATACCAGTAGGTTTTTTAGATTTAGTTTTAGGGTTTACAAGATCAGCGTGTCTATACACCCTTGCTTCAACTTTTTTAGTTGACTTTTTACCAGATTTTTCTGCTTTTTCTGCTGCTTTTGCAGCAGCTTTTTCAGCTTTTTCTTTTTCCTTTCTCTGTTCTTCTAGAAATTCTCCGTAATTTTTGAATATAGATTTTAAAGGTAGGAATGTAACATCACTATGACAATCTATGAAAGAACCTTGGAATTCATGGTCTTTTTCAATGAATGTATTATTTAATGAAGCTAATTTAGCAATCCATTTGTTTTTAATATTATCTTGTAAGAAGAATAGGAATTCTTCCGAAAAGAAATATTTAACTTTTGCAAAATGAATTTCACCGCTTTTGAAGCACCACCAGTTCCCAATACCAAGGCTTTGTTATGATGGGCTTGTAGGAGGGGAGTGATGGATTTTTCGAATCCAAAAACATCCGTGTTGTATCCCATTAATTTCCCATCTTCTAAAACCTTAACCGTATTTACGGCGCCAATTTTTTTTACTTCCTCCGTACATCCATCTAAAAAAGGAAGAACCGAACGTTTATAAGGAA
>CAYLOB010000134.1:0-2502 GCA_964385205.1 uncultured Candidatus Saccharibacteria bacterium
TTATTGATCTTATGAACAAAAAAGCAAAAGAACTTAGCTTGTGGAAAACAGCATTTAAAAGTGCTAGTGGTTTGGATATTTCTGCCACTGAACCTAGTGCAACTGGCACAGCTGAAGATGTTGCATATTTAATGAGATACGCAATAGAAAAATACCCACAGATCTTTGAGAATGTGACCCAAAAAGGTTATAATGCAACATCAGAGATGGGGACTGTTTACTTTGTAGAGAATACAAACAAGGTTGCAGGGTCTCTTCCTGGACTTATCGCTTCGAAAACAGGGTACACTGATCTTGCTGGGGGTAATTTAGCTTTTGCGCTCAAGATGAATGAAGGTAGGGTTGTTATTGTTGTTCTACTGGGTTCAACAAAAGACGACAGGTTTGTAGATGCACAAAATATTTCCGACGCACTAGTAAAAGATTTTGATAATTATTTTTCTAAAAAATGATCATAGACATAGTTAAAATTTTTATAACAACAACACTTTCTTTTACGATAGGAATGTTGATAACACCTTTTGTTACGCATTTATTGTATAAGCATAAAATGTGGAAAAAGAAGGCTGGTAAAATAGCTACAGATGGCAGAGAAACCCCTATTTTTAATGAGTTGCATAAAGATAAAGAGGTTGGTGTACCGAAACTCGGGGGACTCATTATTTGGATAAGTAGTATTCTTACAGCGCTAATTCTTTTTATTGTTGCAAAAATATTTGATGGTGCAATTTTGTCAAAATTAGATTTTCTTTCTAGAGATCAAACTTGGATTCCAATTACAACACTGTTTCTTGGAGGAATTATTGGCGCACTAGATGATTTTCTTGAAATAACTGGAAAGGGTGGATATAAAGCGGGTGGACTTTCGCTTTCTAAAAGAGTTGCACTTGTATTTGTTATTGGACTTCTTATTGGATATTGGTTTTATGCAAAACTAGACGTTAGTGGAGTTAACTTATTTTTTGGTAATCATTTTGAAATGGGGGGGATTTTCGTATTGTTTTTCGCGCTTGTTATGGTGTTTATGTACTCAGGAGGAGTTATAGACGGTATAGATGGACTTGCTGGGGGAGTTTTTGCTGTTGCTTTTTGTTCTTATGCAGGAATCGCTTTTGCTCAAGATCAAATAAACCTTGCGGCATTTTCAGGAAGTATAGCTGGAGGATTACTTGCCTTTTTGTGGTTTAACATCACACCTGCACGATTTTATATGTCTGAAACAGGAACCATGGCTTTAACAATTACTCTCACTACAGTAGCTTTTATGACAGATAAATTAGGCGGTGGGCACGGTCTTTTGGTTCTTCCTATAGTTGCACTACCACTTGTTGTAACAACCCTTTCAGACATTATTCAACTTACTTCAAAAAAATTTAGAAATGGTAAAAAGGTTTTTTTGGTGGCACCAATTCATCATCATTTTGAGGCTTTAGGTTGGCCTGGAGCAAAAGTGACCATGCGATATTGGGTACTTTCTTTTGTCTTTGGTGTAATTGGACTTTGTGTAGCACTTATAGGATAGGGAGGAGCTTTTAGCTGTTGGCTTTTAGGTTTTAGCTTTAAAAACGAAGAACACTTTAATTGAATTAAATGAAACAAAAAAAATATTGGCTAAGAGGAGGTCTCGTTGCGGTAAGCATTTTTTTTGCTTTTTTGATTGTTATTTATTGGTCAGGTCAAATAAGGATTATTAATGCTTATAGGAAGGTGGTGTGTCCTACCACTCCGTGTCCTGAAGAAATGTTAGTTAATGTATTTGGTAATGAGAGTTATGTTCAAACTTCCCGTATTTTAATAGAAATGTTAGCTCTAGTATCTATCTTATTTCTTATCGGTGCAATATTTGGTTGGTTTTATGGAAAAAAGCAAAATAATAATTCATGAATAAAAGTATCGATAAACCATTTTTTATTTCAGTCTTAGTGCTTACTATTGTTGGTTTTTTCATATTCACTTCCGCGTCACTTGGTTTGTTGGCAAAAAATGAGGCTAGGTTTTCAGCGATTGCATTAAACCAACTTATTTTTGGTATTGGACTTGGCGGACTAGCAATGTTCATTACTTCTAAGATTGATTATAGATTTTGGAAAAAATGGTCACTTGCAATTTTCTGTCTTACAGTAGTATTAACGCTTCTCGTATTCGTTCCGGGGGTTGGATGGCGACACGGCGGAGCACTGCGGTGGATAGAAATTGCAGGAATAAGTTTCCAACCATCCGAGTTGCTAAAAATTGGATATATATTTTATTTAGCAGCTTTTTTTTCAAAACAAAAAGGAAATGTATCGAATTTATTTCATGGACTCATTCCTTTTGGGATAATATCTAGTATTGTTGCTATTATTTTAGCCCTTCAACCAGACAATGACACAATGCTCATGACTTTGTTTGCCGGACTTATAATGTTTTTTGTTGCAGGGGCAAGATGGAAAGATATAGGCATCATATTTTTAGTTGGCCTTATTGGCCTTATTGGTATTTTTTACACGAGACCTTATGTAC